>JAEKKE010000333.1 GCA_019510535.1 Acidobacteriota bacterium | reverse complement strand
GGAACAGAGTATTTGCGGGGCTTTTGCGGATGTGCTGTATGCCATTTCGGCGGCCATGTTTATTTTTGGATCCCCGCAAGAAAGGCCTGCTGTATGCGGTTAAAACTGCGTCCTCGCAGAATGGCGGCAACCACGGTGCGGGTCGCGCGCGCATCGCTGACGCGGATGTAGCGGCAGCCAGGGTTGCGATCGATGGCCATCTCCGGCAGGAGCGAGATCCCGACTCCCGCGGCGACCATTCCGATAAGGCTGCTGAACTGGCCGCTCTCGAAAGCGATACGAGGGGTGACGTGAGCGTGAGTGCAGGCGGCAATACTGAGATCGCGGAAGCAGTGACCGTCACGCAACATGACAAAGGATTCGCCACGCAGGTCTTTCAGGGAGAGCGATTTCGCTCCGGCGCGAGGATGATCCTTCGGCAATACAGCGAAGAGCGGTTCGGTGTGTAGAGGGATGAGCTCCAGATCTTTGTGGCGCAGCGGCAGGGCTAGAACCGCGATATCGATCGAGAGATTCCTCAGGCCTTCCACCAGTAAGGGTGTCATCTCTTCCACAATGCGCAGGTTGGCTTCAGGGTATCTTTTCGCAAAGGCAGCTGTGTAGCGCGGCATCAGGAAGGGCGCAATCGTTGGGATAACGCCGACGGCGACGCTGCCACGGACATCAGCGGATTTATCAGCCACGGTCGCTCGAGCCGTCTCCATTTGGTTGAGAATGGAGCGGGCGTGAGGAATGAACGCGCGGCCGGCCTCCGTGAGGCGGACGCTTCGTCCCAGCCGGTCAAAGAGCTTTGCCCCCAGGTCGTCCTCGAGCTTTAGGACCTGTTGTGAAAGAGATGGCTGCGCGACTTGACAGCGCTCCGCGGCACGGCTGAAACTGCCTGTTTCGGCGATAGCGCAGACGTATCGCAGCTGATGAAATTCCATAGGTGATAACTATACTCCGGATGGGAAATATGTATTGGAGCTATCGATCCCCCGAGTGCTACAGTCATCTGGTCGAGAACGACAAGAGCGAATGGTGCGCGAGTTTTACACGCGCCTGAAGAAGCAACAACGAATCGGGCGTATAAGGAGTGACAGCTTCTGCAACCCAACGCAGAAGCTTCCATTGCGCCAGATGCGATGACCGAACAAGAGCATTCAAGAAGGAGAAGAGACCCATGGCAACCGAAGCAAAGTGCCCCTTTCATCACGGCAGCAGCCCCGGGACAACGAATCGTGAGTGGTGGCCGAACCAGTTGAACCTGAATCTGTTGCATCAGCACTCGTCTCTGTCCGACCCCATGGGCGAGGATTTCAACTATGCTGAGGAGTTCAAAAGCCTGGACTATCCAGCGCTGAAGAAAGATCTGCTTGCGCTGATGACGGATTCGCAGGACTGGTGGCCGGCCGACTTCGGTCACTACGGTCCGTTGTTTATTCGCATGGCATGGCATAGCGCGGGCACCTATCGTACTGGAGACGGTCGCGGCGGCGGCGGCAGAGGCCAGCAGCGTTTCGCTCCGCTCAATAGCTGGCCCGACAACGTCAACCTTGATCGTGCTCGCCGTCTGTTGTGGCCGATCAAACAGAAATACGGCAGGAAGATCTCCTGGGCTGACCTGATGATTCTTGCGGGTAACGTCGCTCTTGAGTCCATGGGATTCAAGACCCTCGGCTTCGCAGGTGGACGTGCGGATGTATGGGAGCCGGATCTCGACGTCAACTGGGGACTGGAAACAACCTGGCTAGGTACGGACAAGCGTTATTCCGGAGAACGCGATCTCGCCAACCCCTTCGGCGCAACGACCATGGGCCTGATTTACGTCAACCCGGAAGGACCTGAGGGCAAGCCCGATCCAATCGCGGCAGCTCGGGACATCCGCGAGACCTTCGGCCGTATGGCGATGAACGATGAAGAGACGGTTGCGTTGATCGCAGGCGGTCACACCTTCGGAAAGACTCACGGTGCAGCTCCGTCTCACCATCAGGGACGTGAGCCAGAGGGATCTCCGATTGAAGAGCAGGGGCTGGGTTGGACGAGCGCTTACGCCACCGGCATTGCCGGCGACGCGATTACCAGCGGCCTGGAAGTGACATGGACCAAGACGCCCACGAAGTGGAGCAATGATTTCTTTGAGCACCTCTTCAAGTTCGAGTGGGAACTGACCAAGAGCCCCGGCGGCGCCCACCAGTGGAAGCCAAAGGGAGACGCGGGCAACGGCACCGTACCGGACGCCCACGACCCGTCCAAGAGCCATGCACCGGCGATGCTAACCACCGATCTCTCGCTGCGCTTAGATCCGGTTTACGAGAAGATCTCGCGGCACTTTTACGAGAATCCGGCTGCGTTTGCTGATGCGTTTGCGCGTGCGTGGTTCAAACTGACCCATCGTGACATGGGACCACGGGCCCGCTATCTCGGTCCGGAGGTTCCGGCGGAAGAGCTGATCTGGCAGGATCCGGTTCCCGCGGTCGATCACGTGCTTGTAGATGAGCAGGATGTTGCAGCTCTCAAGCAGAAGGTGCTGGCTTCCGGCCTGTCGATCCCGGAACTGGTCTCCACGGCTTGGGCTTCAGCATCTACCTTCCGTGGCTCCGATAAACGCGGCGGTGCGAACGGTGCGCGAATTCGTCTTGCTCCGCAAAAGGACTGGGCGGTGAATCAGCCGCAGCAACTGGCGAAGGTCCTGAAGGTGCTCGAAGGGATTCAGAGCGAGTTCAATAGTTCACAGGCCGGCGGCAAAAAGATCTCGCTTGCCGATCTCATCGTCCTGGCTGGCAATGCAGGTGTCGAACAGGCCGCGAGAAATGCCGGTATCAGCGTAACCGCCCCCTTCGTGGCGGGACGCACCGATGCCTCGCAGGAGCAGACCGATGTGGCATCCGTCGCAGCGCTGGAACCGGCGGCGGATGGCTTCCGTTCCTATACCAATGGAAGTGGTATTCCGGCAGAGATTGCTCTGCTGGATAAGGCACAGTTGCTGACGCTGACTGCGCCGGAGATGACCGTGCTGGTCGGAGGCATGCGTGCTCTGAATGCTAACTTCGGGCAGACCAAGTATGGCGTCTTCACCGAACGGCCTGAGGCGCTGACCAACGACTTCTTCATCAACCTGCTTGATATGGGGACGGTGTGGAAATCGACTTCAGATGCCAACGACGTGTTCGAAGGAAGGGACCGCAAGACCGGGAAAGTCAGGTGGACAGCAACGCGCGCTGATCTGATCTTCGGTTCCAATGCTCAGCTTCGGGCTCTGGCTGAGGTCTATGGCAGCGAAGATGCGCACGGCAAGTTTGTTCAGGACTTCGTTGGAGTCTGGAACAAGGTGATGAACCTCGACCGTTTTGATCTGGCGTAAATAACAGCACCGCCTCGTCGCAACGCGCTCGACCTCAACCTGACCTGGTTGGGGTCGAGTGCGTTATGGGCGCGTTCGCGGATCGGATAAGATGATGTGCGCATGTTTCAGCCCGATCCGCAATCCGCAAGAAATGAAGTCCTGCGAATCTTCAACCACACCCAGATCTACCTTTTTCTGGGAGCGGCCATCAGCAGCGTGGGGATGGTATCGAGCTTATTCGCGCTGTTGCGCCGCCGGTTTGATCCCTTACTCCTATGGTTTGCGCTGCTTGCCCTGCTTTATGGCGGCCGCCTGTGGATGAAGTATCAGCTTATTTGGGAGCTGGGCCTGCGACCTTTTGTCTTTGAACGAATCTATACCGCAGTCGGATTTCTGGTTCCTATTCCTGCCTTTTTCTTCTTTCGAGAACTGAATCTGCTTGGGCGGGCTGGACGAATCGCATGCAACATTGTTTGGCCAATTGCCTCAACGCTTGCTCTTGCAGGCTTAATCTTCGGCTCTCAGCAGATCTTTTGGAACATCAATAATGGGTTTGTTGTCATCGCACTCCTGCTCGTTTCTATTGCGCTTATCCGTGCAGACTCGGAGAAAGACGATATTCGTCTCGTTCGACGAGGACTTCTACTCTTTATCGGGTGCGCGCTCTACGGTAATCTGGGCGAGTTCTTCGGACGGTATGACGACATAGAGCCCTTCGGCTTTGTGGTTTTGCTCGCTTGCCTGGGTATCGTTGCAGGTCGCCGGGCTCTCGGAAAAGAACAGCAGTTGTCTGTCATCCAAAAAGAGCTCGAAATTGCGCAGCGAATCCAACTCTCATTGCTGCCGGGCTCATTTCCCGTTTCGAAAAGATTTCAGGTTGCCGCCCGGTACGTTCCTATGACCTCGGTGGCCGGTGACTTTTACGAATATGTCGTCGCAAGTGACAACGAGGCTGGGTTGCTGATTGCTGACGTGTCGGGCCACGGTGTTCCCGCAGCGCTGATCGCCTCCATGGTTAAACTCGCCATTACCACGCAACATGAGAACGCACGTACACCCGCAGAGCTTCTGAGTGGTATGAATGATGTTCTTTGTGGCAATACTCAGAACCAGTTCGTTACGGCCGGATATGTCTACCTGAGTGCGGCGGAACGGGAACTGCGATATGCTGCAGCAGCTCATCCTCCAATGCTTCTTCTTCGCCAGGGTGCGACGATCGAAATTGAAGAGAACGGGCTCATGCTCGCCGCATTCAACTTTGCAAAGTATCAGACCGTGAGTGTTCCCATCCAACCGGGAGACCGTTTCGTCCTTTATACCGACGGGATTCTCGAAGCGGAAGATGCTGCGAAGACAGAGTTTGGCAAGGATCGCCTTTGCGCGTTAGTGCGCGATACTGCAGATCGAAACTGTGCCGAAGCCGCGGACCACATTATCGCGTCAATCCGGCGATGGTCTCCTAACCAGAATGACGACCTTACTGTATTGATCTGCGACTACGTCGCATGAAAGTCCCCTATACGGTATACGTAGCCGGTGGAGAGCAGGATCGGCCTGCCGTAAGAGTGTCTCTGCAGTATTGCCGTGTGTGGAAAGAATGATTACCAGGTGTGAACGGCGACAATCTCCGTCGAGACCGCCTTATAGTCCACGACCTTGATACGGAGCACGGCCTGCAGGTTCTGGTGCTGCCAGCTGGGCGCAAGCCTGGCGAGTTTCTTGAGGGACTCTTCATCGCAGACAAAGTCAGTCGCAGCCAGCGTGCCATATTGCCCCATGCCGGCAAGGCTCAGAAATGGCCCGGTAGCGTTGCCTACGAGCAGCCGTGTAATCAGTGCATAGTCTTCCGTGTCGTGCGAGTCGTTGGAGGCGTTGAGCAGCCAGCTCTGGCCGGGGTTGAGATGATCGTCGATACGGTTACGGCTGGTCAGGGTGAAACGCAGCTTCTTGGTGAACTCCCGCGTCATCTGGTTATTGAAGCCGCCGATGGAGACAGTAGGATTGCTGCGGACCTCGGCGAAGGAGATGTCGTTCGAGAAGCGAATCTGCTGTGGCTTGTTAAGGCCGGTCAGCGTTCGCGTGATCTCCGCAACCGCGGCGACATCGCCGAGAGCCACGAAACTGTCCGCAGCGGGATGTAGACCAATAGAGCCGACCGTCTGGTGGGGATCGAGGGTGGGGAAGAACTCCATGCCGGAGGCTTCCAGATGGTGCTCCTTAACATAGTTGTCCGAAAAACTCTCTGAGAGTCGATAGACCGCGTTGCTTCCTACCGAGAGCAGCACGGGAGAGTTTGCAGTGAGCAGCGGCGACCAGAACTGTTGCACAGCGCCATGGGGACGAGCGCTGTAAAACCGGATCCCGAGTAGCGCGAGGACAACGGCGAAGACAATGCCGAGCGTGAGGATGACTCGTCGATTGCGCCGAGCAGGGCTCGGGCTTACTTGGACGATCGGTGCTGGAACCTGCTGTTCGGGTTCCGCCCTGGCAGGCACGATCTCCGCATCCGGAGCAACCGCAGCTTCTTCCTGTTTGGGAGGAGCGAGAAATTCAAAGGCAGCACGGTATCCGCCGACAGGGATAGAGATGCGGGGGCTGGCTGAGGGATTTGCCTGGTAATAGATGGCCAGTCGCTTACGAAGATCCGCGACCCGAATGCGGACGACCGGGTCTTCGCCGGGCTCATAATCCGCCGGCCGATGGAAGACCTCTTTCCCGATCACACGCTCCCGCAGCAGAGCTTCATCTCGGGCGATGCTGTGTTCCACCACGTATTGCAACAGCGCCTGATTCTGCGAAGAAGAAGAGAAGGAAGAGCTTGTCAGGATTCCCTGGACCGCAGCCCAGATCTGCTCCCGCTCACCTGAGGCGAGGAGAGGAAGGTCTTTCGCGTGCGGGTCCGCAACCTGGGGGACAGATTTCATTGGACAGAGAGGTATGCTACCTCCCCCTTTCTTCGACTGTCAAAGCTGATTTCAAAGGACTTAGGCCGGTTACCTGAATCGGGGTACTGTATTGCACCTTGTCGGCTGTATCTGTAGGCAAGTGTAGTGATCCGGCATCTGAATCTTCCTATTTTTTGACACCAAAAGAAAAGAGAGTGTGTGTTGGTTCGCAGACAGAGTCCAGTCCGAGACCTTATACGAGGCTGCCGCTGGGCAGCGGGAGCAGCCGTGTTGCTGGCCGCGTCGGCCGGAACCGCGAACGCGCAATATGTCCTGCATCGCAATGAGGCTACGGTCGTGGTTGAGCCATACGCGGCGAACATCGTCCGCGTCAGCCTGAGTTTGAACCCGCAGGATGCAGTCGCTCCGGCGGGCTACGGCATTCTGGCTCGTCCGGCGGCAGATGGGTGGACACAACGGCAGGGAGCAGACGGAGATCACTTCCGGTCCCAGGCATTGGATATCCAGGTAACGCCTGCAGATCAGAAGAGAGCGGAGTCAGGAACGCATGCAGACATTGCGAAGTTCTTCAACGGATCAGCTCCTGGCGTAGGGCTGCACATTGCTACCGCGGACGGCCGTCCGCTGGTCGATCTGAGAGGCTGGGGCATGGCCGTACCGAACTACAAGGACGGAACGGCATGGCTCAACGCAGACCGCAGGCCTTCGGACCCTCCCTTCTTTACCGTAAGCGCCAGCTTTAGCGCCGCCGCTGACGAGCATGACTACGGCATGGGGCAAAACCAGGAGGGCTACCTCGACCGCCGTGGCCATGTGCTTCACTGTGCGCATGACTACAACGCGCCTGGCGGGCAGAGCGTCTGCGTCCCGTTCGTGGTCACGAACAAAGGGTATGGACTCATCTGGGATAACCCTTCGCGTACCACGGCCAGCTTTGGCTTCAACGACCAGAACACCTTCCTGAGCGAAGTCGGCCAGCGGGTGAGCTTCTTCATCATCGCCGGCGACTATGAGGCGCAGTACAAGGGTTACCGCCTGTTGACCGGCGATACGCCCATGCCACCCAAATCGGCGTTCGGATACATCCAGTCGAAACAGCGATACACCAGCCAGCAGGAGTTACTGGAGGCAGCCAGGGGATACCGTGAGCGGCATCTGCCGATCGATGACCTGGTGATCGACTGGTTTCACTACACCAAAATGGGGCAGATGGATATGGATCTGGCGAAGTGGCCGGACCCTGTCGCGATGAACCGTGAGTTGCACCGGATGCACTTCCAGACGATGATCAGCGTCTGGCCCAGGTTTGTTCCCGAGAGCCGCTACTACAACACGCTGATGCAGAAGGGATGGCTGATGCATCAGGCCGACGGAACCCCGACGAACGGCTTGCCCTACGATCGAGCCGGATCGGACATCGACACCACCAATCCAGAGGCGGCTCAGTGGTACTGGAATACCGTGCGAGAGAACTATGTCGCCAAGGGCTTCGATGCTTTCTGGGCAGACGAGACGGAGCCTGACCTTCCGCCGAACGGCAGCTACTTCCATGTTGGCCCGGGAACGCAGTTCTTCAATGTATATCCGCTGTTCCACACGGCCGCTTTTTACAACGGCATGCGCAAGGATATGCCGGGACGAGCGCTGATCCTCTCCCGTGACAGCTATCTGGGAGCGCAGCATAACGGCGGCATCTTCTGGTCGAGCGATATCTCCCCGAGCTGGGACGTCCTGCGCCGTCAGATCCCGACGGGCCTGAACTTCGTTGCCAGTGGCATGCCGTATTGGTCTACCGATATCGGCGGATGGCAGTACCTTCCACAGTCGCACAAGCCGGAGCATGCACCGCTGCTCGACCCGAGCGATGCGCGCGAGAACGTCGGCGGATTCGATGACTATCCGGAGCTATATACGCGCTGGTTCGAATACGGAACCTTCCAGCCCAACATGCGGGCACATGGATCTCGCCTGCACAACGAGGTTTGGAGCTATGGCAAGCAGGCCGAGCCGATTCTCGAAAAGTACCTGCGGCTACGTTACGAGCTGATGCCGTATCTGTACTCGCTGGGATGGCAGTCGCACCTGACCGGCGCTCCCTTCATGCGCGGTCTCTTCCTCGACTTCGGCAACGATCCGAATGTTGCTGACCTGGGAGATGAGTACATGTTCGGCCCCGCGCTGCTGGTGGCTCCTGTGACAGAGCAGGGAGCGACGACGCGCAGCGTATATCTGCCGGCGGGAACTTCCTGGTACAACTTCTGGACCAATGAGTGTCTGAAGGGCGGTCAGCGGGTGACGGTGGCTGCGCCGATCGACACCATTCCTGTCTTTGTGCGTGCAGGATCGATTCTTCCGCTGGGTTCCGCGGTGGAGAGCACGCAGGACAAGCAGACCATCGCCGGTATCAAGGTCTATGCCGGAGCAGATGGTCACTTCACGCTCTATGACGACGATGGCACGACCTATGCCTACGAGAGCGGAAAGCACCACGTGGTCGAGCTGCATTGGGATAACCGTACACAGCGTTTGAGTTCCAGCGATGCGTCGATTCCAGTCGATCCGGCAAAGGGCATCGTGCAGGTGGTGCATCCATGAAGGGCTGCATCTTCGCTATCAGGGCGTCACCGATGCGATCTCTACTGATCGTTCCGTTGTAGAGAGTTTTCTAAGAGGCCTATCAAGTGCAGTTTTGAGGGAGTCCATGATGAAGATAAGACAAAATAAAACGACAAGGCCAGGCCGCAGTATTGCGATCTTCTTCGCACTTCTGTTTGTGCTTAGCGGTTTTTCAGGAAGGCTTATGGCGCAAACGACGTCGAGTCTTTCCGGAACAGTGCAGGATGGGACCGGAGCAATCATTCCCGGGGCCCGCGTTGTGCTGACGAACATCGCCACGAACGAAATTCGCCGGCTGGAGACCAATTCGTCAGGCTATTTCAACTTTGCGGGAATCGTTCCCGGAAGCTACACCGTCGCCATTACCGCGGAGGGATTTCGTGGATATCAGCAACAGAATGTCGTTCTGAATCCGGGCGATACGCGATCGTTGCCAAATCTGGTGCTGTCGCCGGGAGCGGCGACGGAGACCGTCACCATCAACAGCAGCGCGGAAGCGATTGCGCCCGAGGACTCGGGTGAGCGCTCAGCCTTACTGGATGCGAAAGACATTGAGCGGATTCCGCTTGCGAGCCGAAACTTCTCAGAGCTGTTGAAGGTGTTGCCGGGCGTAACGACAACCTCGACCGGAACAGGGAACGGTACCGGCTTCGACTTCACCGACGCGGGATCTTCGGGATCGGCCGTCGGTGTGGGTCTGAATACAAACGGCGCCCCCTATCGCGGAGGAACAGCATATCTGCTGGACGGCGCCAACATTATTGATCCAGGTTGCGCCTGCTGGTCGATCGCTACCGTGAACCCTGATATGACGCAGGAGGTAAAGGTCCAGAGCTCCAACTTCGGGGCCGATGCGGCGCAAGGACCGGTCGTTATCAACGTCATCAGCAAGTCCGGCGGAGCAGCCTTCCATGGCCAGGCTTATCTGTACACACGCAACGCTATCCTCAACGCGAATACCTGGCAGAACAAGCACAGCACATCGCCGACGGCACGCCCGGATGCCCAGTATTACTATCCCGGCGGCAGCATCGGTGGCCCGATCCT
>JAEKKE010000332.1 GCA_019510535.1 Acidobacteriota bacterium | reverse complement strand
ATGGCCTTGTCGGCAACGACGATCTTGGGCAGATGTCGGCGTGGCTCCTGTTTACATCGATGGGCTTTTATCCGGTGGCTCCGGGAAGCAATGAGTATGTCCTGGGCCGCCCGTTTGTTGATGAAACTACGCTGCACCTACCGAACGGGAAGACGCTGCGCATTGTGAAGGAGGGAAGCGGTGACTACGTCGGCGGCGTTTCGTTGAATCGCCAGCCTCTGACTCGGGTCTTCCTGCGTCATGACGAGCTGCTTGCCGGCGGCGAGCTTCGCTTCACCATGCAGAACACACCCAACAAGGAGTTCGGCCGCGCAGCGACGGCTCGTCCTTACTCGATGTCGACGGGCCTGCACTAGGAATGGAATAATTCCTCCGCTGAAACTCAGGGAGATTCCATCGCGATGAAAAAGCTGTTGTATGTCCTTGGCATGGCGGCCATGGTGGCCGTAGCTCATGCTGCCAGCCGACCTGCTGATATTGCCTTTCGTACAACGATGCTCGATCCAGGGTACGGCGAGACCGTTGGTGTCGCGGACCTGAACAAGGACGGCAAGCTCGACATCGTCGCCGGCGAGAGCTGGTACGAGGGGCCGCGCTGGGTAAAGCATCCGCTGCGCCAGATCGACTACTCCAGTGGCTACATCGACAACTTCAGCGACCAGATCATGGATGTGGATGGCGATGGTTGGCCCGACGTGATCCAGTGCAGCTACTTCGCGCATAACATCGTCTGGCTGAAGAACCCGGGCAAAGTGGACAGTGCGTGGAAGGTGACGGAGATCGATAACAGCGGTCCCACAGAGTTTGCCTTCCTGGTCGATCTGAACAACGACGGCAAGGCTGAGGAGCTTTTGCCCGAATTCGACAGAGAGAACGTTCCGGCCGCATGGTTTGAGCTCAAAGACCACAAGTGGATGAAGCACACGGTCTCTCACCAGAGCTATGGTCACGGCATCGGAGCAGGCGATCTGAACGGCGATGGCCGCACCGATATCCTCACGCCGCGTGGATGGCTGGAAGCGCCCGCAGACATCAATGGCTCCGCGGAGTGGACCTTCCATGCCAATGATTGGGGTGCGAAGCCAATCCTGCCCGCGGGCACACGACAGGATGCCTCCGTGGTTCCAGTCAACAACGGACGAATCTCCATGAGTCAGCTTCACCTGATCGATATCAACGGCGACGGCCGTAGGGACATCGTTGCCGGTATGGCCCACGACTATGGCTTTGCCTGGTACGAACAGAATGCGGATGGAACATGGACGCAGCACATCATTGATGCTTCCTGGTCGCAGGTACACGAGGTTGTTCCCGTGGACCTGAACGGTGATGGTCAGATTGATTTCGTCGCAGGAAAGCGCTACTTCGCGCACAACGGCAGCGATCCGGGCGAGCGCGATCCTGTCGGCATCTACTGGTACGAATGGCGTAAGCTGCCTGGGATGCAGGCGAACGTACGGAACGGCGGGGTGGAGTGGATTCGTCACATCGTCGACTACGGCGGACGCATGGGAGCTGGCGTGCAGACAGCGGTTGTCGATATTGATGGCGACGGTGATCTGGACATCATCAGCGCTGGAAAGTCCGGTCTTTTCCTGGCGGAGAACCTGACAAAGTCATCAAAACAGCCGCTACCATAGAGCGATGTACTCGCTCTTCGCCCTGCTCTTTAAACGGAGTCTTTTCCTGGCGGAGAACCTGACAAAGTCATCAAAACAGCCGCTACCATAGAGCGATGTACTCGCTCTTCGCCCTGCTCTTTAAACGGAGCTACTGGCAGGTCGTTCTGGGCAAACACAGTTGGGTGCAGGCCTATGCCGACCTGAAGCGTGCCCGTAAGGATCGTCGTGCGCGCAAACGGTTGCGGCAGTTTCTGGTGCTGCTCATCGTGCCGGTGGGGTGTGTCCTCTATACGGCCTGGCTTGTAGGCATGGGTGCCATTCTGATCGTGCCTTTTCTCCTTCCTGTGATCTGGTGGCTGAATCGTCGTAACACGCAGGACGGCACGCCGCTGAGCATCGCACCCCTGCAGGAAGAAAAGCCGTTGCTTTCGGCCGGAGAGATACAGGGTATTCGTAAGCACTTTGCGGAGCAGATGCTGTTGCTTGCCGTCATGGTCGATCGCGCCGGAAGCGAGGGTTTCCTTAAGGAGAGGACCATCCCGGAGGGGATGGAAGTGCTCTCCCGCCGTCTCCACATCGACCTGCTGCGGAAGCACGATCTGTGGGATCGCATGCCTCCAGAAGACAGAGAGGCGGTGTTGATGGCGGACGGCCATTGGGATCGTACGATGATTCACTGCGTAGCGCTTGAGGCTGAGCCGTTGCGTCTGCTTCGCTGGATCCTGCGGCTGGACTTCTATCTGCCCACCATTGGGCAGTGCATGCGCACTGACTACACCATGGCCTCAGATTTGGTGAAGACTCCCGAGCGTGCTTTTCAAGGGGACAAGCTTATCGACCTGCAGACGCTCAACAATGGGTTCGATGCAGCGGAACAGACTTTTGCTCGCTGTATCGCTGAGGGAATCCATCGCGGCTACTATGAGCCCCGCGATCAGGAGGCGGCTGCGTGGGCGACCGGAGTGGTGAAACGCCTTGGCGGTGATCAGCATGAAGATGTTGTTCTGGGCTCAGTGCTGGTCAGCGAGGCGAGTGAGGAAGAGGTGCGCTGGGCAACGGAACTTGCTTCAAGGCGGAGAAGTTTTCTTGCCTGGGTACGCGCACTCCTTCGCGGTGAACAGCTGACGGAGGGCTTTATCGTAACCAGTGTCTATACGGCGCAGGCGGCGATACCTGAGCCGTCAGGGGACGAAGCGCAGGTAGACCAGATAGGCAATCAAAGCTCCGGCGGCGGCGACAATCATGCCGGAGACCCTGCGCTTGTAAACGAAGAACAGAAGCACCAGACCGGTCAGTGAGACCAGCGTCAGCAGCGCGGCGCAGATGTCGATGAACATCGACCAGGATGCGCCTGTGTCACGCCCCTTGTGCAGGTCGTTGATGACGGCAATGAACCCGTTACGGGTCTCCGTCAGGTCGTACTTGTTGGTATCGCGATCGATGAAGATATCCGCCGCGTACCCCGGTCCCTTGAAGGAGACCTCGAGCTGGTTGTCATCAACGCGAAAGTCGGAGACGGCTCCATGCAGCTTATGGCGTGAGCGCAGCTCTTCGGCAATCCTCAGCTTGTCGGGCTCGGCCTCATTCGCAGGACGCAGCCATTCATGCGGAAGCTCACCTTTGACGACCGTGGTCTTCTCTTTTCCTCCCAGCGCCTCAGCATGGTTCAGTGTGATGCCGGTGATCGAGAAGAAGAGAACGATGGCGAACGAGACCATCGAGAGATAGATATGCAACCAGCGCGAGATGATGGCAGTGCGCCTTCGTAAGCGCACTGCCATCGTGATTGGCCGCTTGGGTGGTGTGACCATCGTTGCCATAAGCTAGTGCTTTCCGTAGTCAACCGTTGCCGTGCCAACCTCTGCCTTGCCCTTAAGTGAGAACTTGGCCGGGGTCTTCTCGTCGAGGTTGATCTCCTGCCGAAGCAGATCGTAGCCACCGTGCTCGCGAGCTGCTTCGATCAGGACCGTGTATTTACCCGGCTTCACCTGCTTGCCACTGTTGTCTTTTCCATCCCAGCGCAGCGTATAGGCTCCGGGGACGCGGGTGGCGGAGCTTAGCGTGGCGGTCAGGTCTGTACCCTCGGCCATATTGCGCATCTGGTCATCGCGGTACCACTGCTTCAGCTCATGCAGCCAGCGCGGCTTGGCGAACCAGAGAGCCAGGGTGCGGACAGGGAAGTGATCCTGGTCTTCCACCCATACCGCGACATAAGGACGACGGTATCGTGGGCTGTCGATGCGCGCAATCTCGAAGTTGATCATTACATCCAGACCGGCGGTCTTTGTCGCGGGTGCAAACCCTGCGGTGACAAGACGAGGAACCTCTCGGTTCTGCCAACCGGCAGATGCGATCGTTGAGCCGTCGCGCAGCACCAGCATGTAATCGACGCCAGAGAGCCTCGCGGCGAGCTTCTTCGACTCTTCGGGCTGCATCACGCTGAATGCTGTTGCCAGAGCGCCGGCCATTGCCGGATCCTTCGCGATGACGGTCGACGAGATGACGTTCTCTGCCGTCTCGCCGGTGCGCGGATCGATCAGGTGCGAGTAGTGCTGTCCGCCGATGTCGAAGCCACGGCGATAGTCACCGGAGGTGGCAATGGTGCGGTTGGCTACGCGGACCATGTCGATGGGTTCGTCGTTGTCGGCCGCGGCCTTTGGATCGGTAATGGCGACACGTTCTGTCAGGTCGCCACGAACGACGATATCGCCGCCGATATTGAGCAGGACGCCGCTAGCGCCCGCAGACAGAGCCTTATCGGCCGCATGGCCGGCGATGTAGCTCTTCGCGAACGAGTTCAGCGCGACCGGAGCGTCGTCCAGATGGGTTGCGGTGCCGTGGACTTTATCCAGGATCCAGTGCGGCTGCTGCATCGTCTCGACTGCTTTGCTGAGTTCCGCCTGCGTCGGGACGCGATTCTCCACGGCGGCCAGCTTCCAGATGCGTGTGGCGGTCTCTGCGCTGGGGTCAAGAGCTCCGCCGGTCTGCTGGCGGTATTCATCGAAGAGAGCAAGCACTTCGAGCAGCTCTGAAGAGACCTTTACCGGAGTGTTGTGGGTCTTCATCCAGCGTGAGAATTCTGAGTTCGACTGCCAGGCAGAGAGAATTTTGTTCTCACGCTCGATCTCACTCAGTACGGCTTTTTCTGCGCGGTTGGTCTCGGCGGCAGAGGCCGAGTGCAGCTTCAGCTCCATCGATGTGCCGAGGATGTTGTCGTAGTGAAAGACGTGGGTAGCCGGCTTCTGTGCCAGGGCAGAAGCGGTAAGGCAGAGCAATAGCGCCGTGTTCTTGCGAAAGGACATGCAGACCTCTTTCTTCGTTATACGAACCAGTTGGACTTCCGTACGCGGTTGGCGGTGTAGTTAGTTGCGAGGGGCATCAGGTCGTTGTCCCTCGAATGCGCCTTCCGGCCGGGGTCCGCGCTGTTGCTGCGGAATATTGGCGAAGTAGGTGGTTGCTTCCTGCAGATCGATACCACCGTCATGGTTCGTGTCGATCTGGCTAAACTGCGGTCCCATGCGTTCCGGGGCCTCTTCGATGGTGACTTTGCCGTCCTTGTTCGTATCCCATTCCTCAAAGAAGTGTGCTGCGCGGTCGGCGGGCGTCTGCTGGCGCATACGAATCTCGGCTGCGGAGAGAGTTCCGTCGCCATCCTTGTCTAAGGCCTTCAGCACGGCCGGAGCGGCAGCGATCTCTGCTGCGGAGATCACGCCGTCATGGTCGGCATCGAGCGCCGAAAGGATCGGGTCCATACGGGTGATATTCGCTCCCCGTTCGACGCGGCCGTTCGGTCCGGCTGTCTTCGCGGCCGTGGATTTCATCTCGTCGGCGGTGATTTTGCCATCGCTGTTTTTGTCTGCACGGGCGAAGATGCCGGCCATGCGATCCGGAACTTCGTTCCTCGTCAGCACGCCGTCACCGTTCTTATCGAAGGCCATCAGGCGCTGCGCCATCTCGTCGGCATTGTTCGCTTTGGGATCGGCCTGGTTCGGCAGATACTCCAGCGAGGTCAATTGATCGTCATGATTTACATCCAGCGAGAGCAGACCGGCTGAAGCTGCTGCAATCTCCGCGAGCGAGAGCTGGCCATCATGGTCGGTATCCAGCGCTTGCAACACAATGCGCGGCGGAGGTCCGCCGGGGCCTCCAGGGCCGCCCGGTCCTCCAGGCCCTTGGGCCAGGACCGTAAGAGGAAGAGCAAAAAGAGAGAGGGGCAGAACACGACGCATACGAGAAACCGCCTTCTATTTAGGACATATTCAGTCCTATTTTTATAGGACAAATTAGGTCGTAGTTCAAGAGGCGATCAGCTGTGAGTTGTTTCGTTCTATACGGGCGGAAGGCCGGAGACGATCTCGACCCCGGCAGGAGGCGTGAAGACGAAGTCCGCATCCTTTGTCGGAATGTTCTCTTTCAGGGAACTGAAGCTGAACTCGGTAACGGAGCCATCCTGCTCCTCGATCTTCAGGCCCACGATCGCGCCGGTCTCGGTTATAACCGTGACCGTGAACGCCTTTACACGGTCCTCCATGCCCTTTGGCACTCCAGTGAAGATGGCGCGGTCGCCGGAGGTGCTCATGCTGAGATGGTCGAGCTCTTTTTCGAGGTTGGTGTGGCCCAGCAGAAATCGCAGTGGGCTGCGCATGTCGTCCAGTTGCTTGGCCGGAATCTTCTGTGCCTGGGCGTCGCCTGGCGTGTAGAAGTAGGCGTTCTTTCCATCCAGAACGAACAGCTTGCCTTCGGGAGCGGCATAGCTCCAGCGCATCTTGCCCGGTTTCCTCAGCAGCAGTGTGCCGTTTTCGGTCCGGTTCATCCCCATACCGGTATATCGCTCGGTGTAGTTCGCCTCCAGCGAGCTAAGCCGGTTGTAGTGGTCATTCACGCGTTTAGCGACGTCATGCAGCGTCTGGGAGAAGGCCGAAACGGCAAAGAGAAGAACAAGACTTGCGAAGCGACGAACCATGGTTTCTATGATGCGCGAAATTTCTGCTTGATATATAACAGAATTGTTATATAAATAAATTGCTATGGAGGCGGCTATGGAATCGACAGACCATCTCGACATCACGTTTCAGGCACTTGCCGACCCCACCCGCCGCGCGATCCTTGCCCGGCTGGCACAGGGCGAGGCATCGGTCAACGAGCTCTGCGAGCCCTTTGCCATGAGCCAGCCCGCCATCTCGCGGCACCTGAAGGTGCTGGAGCAGGCCGGACTCATCTCGCGGGGCCGTGATGCGCAGCGACGTCTGAGCCGCATTGAAGGAGGTCCCATGGCGGAGGCAAATGCATGGCTGGAAGGTTTCCGGCGTTTCTGGGAGCCAAGCTTCCAGCGACTGGACGGACTTCTGGAAGAGATGAAAACGGAAGAGGCAAAGAAAAGGAAGGAGAAATAGGAATGCAATTCGGAAAGCTCACACAGGAACGGCTCGGAGCGAAACAACTGGTCATCACACGCTCCTTCAATGCTCCACGGGATTTGGTGGTGAAGGCGAATACGCAACCTGAGTACGTCCGCCGCTGGCTTCTCGGGCCTCCGGGGTGGGAGATGCCGGTCTGCGAGATGGATCTCCGTGTCGGTGGACGGTACCGCTGGGAGTGGTCTCACGCGGAGAGCAACATGCGTATGGGGCTGGGCGGTGAATACCTTGAGTTGGATCTTCCGCAGCGCATGCGCGTCACCCAGGAGTTCGACGATGCCTGGGATGGGAAACAGTCGATGATCGAGACCGAGTTCCTGGAGCAGGGCACACAGACCGTAATGAAGCTGACGATTACGTACGAGTCCGAAGAAATTCTGGAGCGGGTGATGCAGAGCCCGATGACCAGCGGCATGGAGATGGGTTACGAGCGCCTTGAGGCGCTCCTCAACGAGATGGAGGGCAAGTAGATGACAACCACCAAGGCAATCACCAAAGGGAAGTCCACAGTCGACGTTCTGGGAGAGACAGGGATCGTCGTAACCCGTACCTTCGCCGCACCACGTGCCATGGTCTTTGATGCGCTTACCAAGCCGGAGCTGCTGCAACGGTGGCTGCTTGGTCCTGAAGGCTGGACAATGCCAGCCTGCGAGGTCGACCTGCGAGTCGGCGGCAGAATCCGTTTCTACTGGAAGAGCAGCGACGGTAAGGAACTGCAGCTAAGCGGGGTCTTCATGGCGATCGATGCGCCTAAGGGATTCTCAGCAAACCAGCGCTTCGACCTTGGCTTTATCGGGCCGGAAGAGAAGCTCACTTACATTCTTGAAGCCCAGGGCGACGAGACTCTGATGCGCGCCGAGATCGTGTACCCCACCAGGGAGATCCGCGACGGCAGCCTGCAGGGAGGCATGACCGACGGCATGGAGACCAGCTATGCCCGGATGGATGAGGTGCTGAAGTCTCGCTAGGGCATCAACGCAGAAAAGCCCGCCGGCTGGCGGGCTTTTTTGTTCTATAAAACTGTCGTTACTGGACAGGAGCGGTGCAGGCGGTCCCGCCGGCAGCGTCGTACTTCACCTGCTGCGACTCGTCGGAGCAGAAGCCGCGGTCGCCGGTCTTGCCAACCTGCTGCGGAACAGCGGTGATCTCGTACGAGGTGTATTGATCTGTGTTGTTGACAGTGACCTTGGTGCAGTTGGTGATGGCGAAGGTATAGCCCGCCTTCACGCCGCTGGCCAGATCGGGCGGCAGCAGGTGCGCTGAGGTTGGGCTCGCCGCACCCGAAGAGTCTTCGCCGCCTAGAGCGGTAAGGGAGCAGGCAAATCCATTAGCCGGATAGTTTGAAGAGTACATCTGCTGCGCCTGCGCAATGGCGCGCACCGACTGAATGGCCGAGGTTTCGTTGGCCTTACGGCGGATCTTGGTGAGCTGCGGAATAGCCAAGGTCATCAGGATCAGGATGACGGACATCACGATCAGGAGCTCGACCAGGGAGAAACCACGTTCCTTGGAGCGCTCATAACGTTGGGAAAGAGACTTCGTGTTCATGATTCCTCTGCGAATGGAGTTTAGCAGGCAAGATCGCTGCGTTGGATATCGATGCCGTCAAGGTTGCCGAGCAAGGCCAGGGCGAGGGCGTCCGGATGGAAGAGCTCCTGCGCCAGCACCTGCAGGTCCTCGCGGGTAACAGCCTCCACTTGGTCGATAATCTCGTCCACGGTAAAGAAGCGGTCGAAGTACATCTGCTGGCGCGCCAGGTTGGCCATGCGGCTGGAAGACGACTCCAGGCCGAGCACAATGTTGCCCTTCAACTGATTTTTAGCGCGTTCCAGTTCGTCCTCGGTGACTAGCTCCTGCTTCAGACGGCTTAGTTCGGAGACGGTGAGCAGAATGGCCTCCTTCGCCTTCTCCGGACCCGTGCCGGCATAGACGCAAAGGGAGCCGGTATCGCGGAAGGGGTTCATCTCGGAATAAATGCTGTAGGCCAGGCCTCGGTCTTCGCGGATGGTCTGGAAGAGACGGGAGCTCATACCTCCGCCGAGAATCGTGTTGAGCAGATAGACGGGATAACGCAGTTGCGAGGCGACGGCAGGCGCGGCCGTTCCGAGGCAGATTTGTACCTGTTCAAGCGACTTCTTATTGCGTAGGGTCAAGTGGTGCTGCGCCCGCGGGCAAGCGCGGCCAGGCAGGGCGCTGGAGGTTGCCGAGAGTCCCGAGAAGTGCTGCTCGACCAAGGCTACAAAGGTATGGTGATCCAGGTTACCGGCAGCTGAGAAGACCATATTGGCCGCGGTAAAGTGCCCCGCGTAGAAGTCGAAGACAGTCTGCTGGCGGAAGGAGGAGACCGTCTTCTTGGTTCCGAGGATGGGGCGTCCTAAGGCATCGTCCTTCCAGAAGTTCTGGGTGAAGAGCTCGTGTACCAGGTAGTCCGGGTTGTCCTCATCCATCTTGATCTCCTCAAGGATGACGGACTGTTCACGGACGATATCGTCCGGTGTGAAGGTCGGATGCAGGACGAGGTCGGCGAGCACGTCCATGGCAGCAGCGATATTGCTGTCCAGCACCTTGATGTTGAAACAGACGGTCTCTTTCCCGGTGAAGGCGTCCAGGTTGCCGCCGATGGCATCGACCTCGCGGGCGATCTGCTGCGCGCTGCGCGATGTGGTGCCTTTGAAGACCATGTGCTCGACAAAGTGAGAGATCCCGTTCAGCTCCGGCGCCTCGTCGCGCGAACCTGTACCCACCCAGACGCCCATGGAGACGGAGCGAAGATGCGGCATGCGTTCGGTCAGGACCAGGAGGCCGTTGGGAAGGCGGGTTTTACGGATGTTGCGGGCCGGATGGCCGGAGGTCGCGGTCGTTGAGTTTTCGGCCAGGGTGATGTCCAGGGACAAATGTTGCTCCTTCACGGCAAACGCCTCGAAAGCGGGCCGAAACGGCTATTGTTTCATAAGACGTGTCTGAAGGCGTTAGAGTGAGAGCAGGGGAAACGCACCAGATGGCCGGCGATACACAGACCACGCAGAATGAACAGCTTACCGCTCCGGGAAAGATTGCGGTGCAGCGCGCGCTCTTCGGCATGACGCTGAAGCAGTTGACGGCGCTGGTCGATGGTCTGCGCCAACCTCTCTTCCGTGCCAAACAACTCCATGACGCTCTTTACCGGCAACGCGTCGAGTCGATCGACGATATTTCCACGCTCCCGGTAGCGGTGCGCGAGAAATTGAAGGCGGATGGATGGAGTGTCGGCCTGCCACAGGTAGCCCTGGTGGCGAAGTCTATTGATGGCACGGAGCGCTATCTGGTCAAGCTGGGCGACGGCGAGACCGTAGAGACGGTGTGGATGCCCGGAGGCGATGGCGGCGAGCAGGGAGATGGAACACCGGCCGCGGATGAGGAAGAAGCTTCTGCTCCTCCGGTGGATGAGTACAAGCGTGGCACCATCTGTATCTCCAGCCAGGTGGGCTGTGCAGTCAATTGCCAGTTCTGCCTCACTGGCAAATTGGGATTGCGCCGTAACCTGACCGCCGGTGAGATCGCCGGGCAGGTGGCTGTAGTGCTGAACCGTCAGGGAATGCAGGTCGGCAAAGACCGCATCAATCTCGTTTTCATGGGGCAGGGAGAGCCCTTCCATAACTTTGACAACTTTATGGACTCGGTTCGACTGATGGTCGGTCCGATGGGAATTCCGGAGTCGCGCATGACGGTGTCGACCTCGGGCATTCTGCATGGCATCGACCGCTACATGCAGGAACCAGTCCGGCCGAAGCTGGCGATCAGCCTGAATGGCTCCAATGACAAGGTGCGCAGTGCCGTCATGCCGATCAATAAGAAGTGGCCGATCGGCGTGCTGCTGAATGTCGTCCGGCAGATTCCGCTGCGGCCGCGGGAGCGGCTGACCTTTGAATATGTTCTCCTGGGCGGTGTCAACGACAGCGTGGAGAATGCGCGTGAAGTTGTGCTACTGCTCCGCGGGTTGCGGGCCAAGGTGAATTTGATCGTCTGGAATCCGGGTCCCTACATGCCCTTCGAGCAGCCTGATGATGAGCATGTCGCGGCCTTTCAACAGACCTTACGCGACGGAGGGCTGCCGGCTTATATCCGCCGCCCGAGAGGACGGGATATCTACGCCGCCTGCGGACAGCTGAAGCGCACCATGGATGACGAACGGCTGGTCACCATTCACTAAGGTTTAGCTTTTTTGTCATTTCGGAGCGCTTGGCCCCCGGCCAGGTTTGCTGGCCGGAGTGAAGAGTCGCGGAGAAATCTGCTTCTCTATCGATGTTCTCTGGGCCAAAGAACGGTCGCGCACAGCGCGATACTCCCACATAAGCTTCGCGTATGTGGGGCACCCAGTGTTTTCAACACACCTAAACCCGGATCACGCGGATATCTTTCGCTGCGTATGCCGCAGCCACCAATTCAGGCAGTCCGGTATCTGTGATCAGGACGTCGATATCTTCCAGCGGAGAGACGAAGGCTGGCGAGACATTGCCGAACTTCGATGAGTCAGCAACGACAATCACCTGCTTTGCCTGCCGTGCCATGGCCCGGAAAACGAGAGCCT
>JAEKKE010000433.1 GCA_019510535.1 Acidobacteriota bacterium | reverse complement strand
ACCAGCGTCTCCGGCTCTGCAATCTGCAGGCCGGCGCGGCGCAGTAACTGGCGGACAACCGGCTCACCGAAGCGGGTCGCGTCATACTCTACGCGCACTGTTTTCGCGGCTTCGTCGATGGTCAGGCGGCGAATGCCGTAGACCTCACGCAAGTTGTTCAGGGCCAGAACCGCGGCCTCCGCGGGAGGCACGCTATAGCGGTAAAGAGCGTCGACCGTAGTCATATCTTAAGGGTACAGGTGCGGGGCGCGTGGTTCAAGGGGGAACGGAGCGGCGTTGCAGCTTGGCCAAGTCACAACTTCGACAGGTAGTCGATCATCTCGGGGTTGGTCCACTCCTGTGGTCCGATCATCTTGCGGCGGATCACTCCCTTGCGGTCGATGATGTAGGTCTCAGGAAAGCGATATGAGCCGTACAGAGCATTCGATTTCTGCTGTGCATCGCGCACCGTCAGGAACAGTATGCGGTGTTTATCCAGGAAGCGTTTGTAGGCGTCTCCATCCTGGTCGGTGGAGACAGCCAGGACCTGGATATTCGGCATCTGCTCCTGCAACGCCTGCAAGGACGGCATCTCTGCCACGCAAGGACCGCACCACGATGCCCAGAAGTTCAGGACCACCACCTTGCCACGAAAGTTCGATAACTTCGCCGAGTGGTCGCTATCGGTGACGGTGAAATCGGGAGCTACCCCGCCGATCTGCCCGGGCTTTACATTGCGCTCACAGGCGGTGAGCAGAAGCGAGGAGGCGAGCAGGGTTGAGGCAAGAAGCTTCATAACGGGTCGCTTCCTATAATACGAGTGCTGGAGCATTTTCCCTGCGGGTGTAGTGTAGGGCTTCCATATCTATGAGCGTTTTTCCGCAATGAAAACGCCGCTGCACTCCTCTTCCGGGATACCCAGCAACAGGGAAGATGCTCTCTAAGGGAGAGATGATGGAACTTACCGTGATGGTGCCGGCGCGGAACGAAGAAGCCTGTCTGGAGGCCTGCCTGCATTCGCTCACGACACAAAGCGAGCCAGGCTTCGAACTTGGCCGCCACTGGGAGCTGATTGTCATCGACGATGGCTCCACAGACGCGACACACCGCATTGCCGAGAGTGTTGCCGGTGTGACCGTTATGAATGCTCCGCCGCTTGAGGCCAAACCAGGCCGCAAAGGGATGACCGGCAAGAACAATGCTCTGTGGGCCGCGGCACAGCAGGCGAAGGGGAAGTGGCTGTTGTTTACCGATGCCGACACCCGGCACGCCTCCGGCAGCCTGGGCCGGGCAATGCGCGAAGCAGAGAAGTATGAGGCGGCGCTGCTCTCCTACTCGCCGAAACAGATCGTTACCGGTTTCTGGCAGCGGGCTCTGATGCCCCTCATTTTTTCGGAGCTGGCAATTGCGTATCCGCCGAAGAAGGTCTCGGACCCAGCCAGCCGCATCGCTGCCGCTAATGGGCAGTTCCTCCTGATTGACCGCGAGAGCTACTTTGCCGTGGGCGGACATCAGGCGGTCGGCGACAAGGTGCTGGAGGACGTAGAGCTGGCGTGGAAGGTCAAGGCCTCGCGCCGCCGCTTGCGTTTTCGCTATGGCGGCGATGCATTGGAGACGCAGATGTATCGCACGCTGCCGGCGATGATCGAAGGATGGACGAAGAACCTGGCCATCTTGTTTCTGCAGCCGCTGGCGCTGGCAGGTTTCCGGCTGATCGATTTTGGCTTGCTGATCAGTTTGCCGATATTGATGGTCGTTCTGCCGCAGCATCTGTTATTGCTGTGGTGGCAATGGGCGGCGCTTGGCTTGTTATGGATTCGCGTACTGTGGCGCTATCTTGCACGCGTTCGTAAGAGCGAGTTTCCGTGGATCGACTGCGTATTGAGCATTGCTGCTCTACCTATGTTCGCCTGGCTGCTGTGGCGAAGCTGGATGCAGGTGAAGCTGAAGCATGAGGTGGTCTGGAAGGGCAGAGTGTACAAGGCTTAGCGGATAGTCATAGGAGCGCTTCCCTATGGTGTCGCCCAATTTCCGAGTGTCGCCTGATTTCTAATTAATCATTTCGGACCGTAGCGGAGAAATCTGCTTGTTGGCCCATGCTTTCACATCCGGTGAAGTGCGACCACCTTTATGTCGAAGCGACAGAAGCAGATTTCTTCGCTCCCCTTAGTCGCTACGAAATGACAAACAAAATGTGGATGCGAACGAACGTTTTTCTGGCCTTCTATAGGCTTCCGGCTCCAGTGGTAGACATATTTTCGACACCTGAACTATATTGGTCGGCGCGACTCAGGTCCCGTGTTGCCGCCACTTCAAATGTTCAGGAAAGCTCATCCGATGACGCTTATCGCTTCCCGCCGTCAGGTTCTCCGCGGTCTTGCCGCCAGCGCCTTTGTCTCCGTTGTTCCCCGCGCTCATGGGCTTTTCTTTGACTGGCAAAGACCGAACGGTCCTATCAAGATCAGCGATGTCGAGATCTTTGAGGTCCGAGGATCGTACTCCGTACCGGGGGGAGTGAATGGGCAGCAGCAGGTGAGTCCGCTCGATGTCTACGATGATCTCCGGCCACCGGTTTATGCCGATCATCCGACAGGCAAAGACCGTGTTGCCAAGCCCTCGGCCATGTACATCCGCATCAAGACGGACCAGGGATTAGAAGGACTCTATGGCCCCATCGAAGAAGATGCCGCGGTCATCGTGCATCGCGATCTGCGTAAGTTTCTTATAGGCAAAGATCCATTAGCGGGAGAGCTGCTGTGGGACGAGA
>JAEKKE010000432.1 GCA_019510535.1 Acidobacteriota bacterium | reverse complement strand
GGCGTGACGACGATGGATGGCACCAGCATCTATGCGGTTACCGTTCCCGGCGCCGTCGCCGGATGGGCGGCCCTGCATGCGAAGTTTGGCAAGCTGCCGCTTGCGGTTGATCTTGCCCCCGCTATCGCTCTAGCGGAGAGCGGCTTCCCGGTCACCGAAACTGACTCGGCCACCTGGGCGCAGTACGGCATGCCCTTCAAAGATAGAGCGGCCTTCGCTTCTGTCTTTCTTCCCAAAGGAACCTACCCCCGCGAAGGAGAGATCTTCCGCAATCCCGATCTGGCTAACAGTCTTCGCCTGATCGCGAAGAACGGCGCGGATGCCTTCTACCGCGGCCCTATTGCTGACGCGATCGTTCGGCTCTCTGACCGGAGCAACGGCTTTCTCACTAAGGCTGACTTCGCCGAATACAAGCCTGAGTGGGTTGAGCCCATCTCCACGACCTATCACGGCTGGCGCGTCTACGAGACGCCGCCGAATACTCAAGGCGTCGCTGCTCTCTCCATGATCAACGTGATGGAGCTTTATCCGCTGCGCGATTGGGGGCATGACTCGGCGAAGACCCTGCACATCGAAATGGAGGCCAAGGCGCTTGCCTATGCCGACATGCTTCACTACGTCGGCGATCCAAATACCGATGAGATTCCCACGAAGAAACTCATCTCGAAGGAACTCGCAAAAGAGCGCGTCAAAGGCATCACCGATCAAGCGAACTGCAAGGTGCTTCCGTCTGACCGCAAGGCGCAGCTCGACAGGCTGCAGTCGGACACGACCTACCTCGCTACCGTCGATCGTGACGGCATGGTGGTTTCATTCATTCAATCGGATGCAGGCAGCTTTGGCTCGGGCCTGGTGGCGGAGCACACCGGCTTCGTACTGCATAATCGCGGCGGCGGTTTCTACATGCAGCCTGGCCAACCTAACTCGCTTGCAGGACATAAGCGTCCGCTGCACACCATCATTCCGGCCATGATGCAGAAGGATGACAAAACTATTGGCTTCGGCATTATGTCGGGCTTCAACCAGGCTCAGGCTCATGCGCAGTTTGTGGCCAATGTCGTCGATTTCGGCATGAACATCCAGGCGGCGATGGATGCTGCCCGCTTCAACAAAGGAAACTCCGGCTGCACCGTCAGTCTTGAGGATGGCTACCCACATGAAGTACTGGAGCAGCTTGCATCACAGGGCCACCAGATCATCCTGGTGCCTCGTTACTCTCAGGTGATGGGACGGGGCAACGCTGTGATGCGCGACGAGACGCTCGGCGTAAACTTCGGTGCTACCGATCCCCGGGCCGATGGACAGGCTACGCCGGAGCAACCGCCCTTCTAGGGTATTTTCCCTGTTGCTGGGTATCCCGGAAGGAGCGAGCGGCGGCGTTTTCATTGCGGAAAACGCCCATAGGATGCAGGAGCTCTGCATTACAGCTACAGGGAAAATACTCTAACGAAAACCACGCTTCTTATTCCGTATACTGGGTCGGCCATTCGACCATGGCTTACATTCACTTTGAATATGGCCGGCCCGCAATCGGATGAAGAGATGGAATTCAAGGAGATTTGACGATGTGCCTTTCGTACGCTCGACGCTTTGCCGCCTGCATTGCCATTGTCGCGGGAGTAGCGCAAACTGCGCCTGCCGCTGAGATTCTGATTGGCGATGCAAAGTCACAGCCGGAAAGTCTGACCGTTGCCCCAAACGGCGTGTTGATTGTGGGCAGCGCCAGCTCGCCGTTCGTCTATAAGGTAAGCCCTGGTTCCTCGACCGCCGAGAAGTTTATCGATGCCACTGCAGAAGGTCCGGGGACGTTTTTCTTCGGCATGCTGGCGGACGCTTCAAGCAACACGTTGTGGACATGCCAACTGACTCCCGTGGCGGGCACTACTCCGATGAAGCGGCATACCGCTCTGAGAGGCTTCGACCTTTCCACGGGTACACAGAAGACCCGCTGGAACCTGCCTGGAGAAGACAGTATCTGCAACGACTTTGCGGTCGGCCCGGATAAGGCGCTCTACATTACGGACACCATCAACGGCAAGATTTACAGGCTGCCGGCTGGCGCCTCCACCGCGGAGCTCTATCTGGAGCACCGGACACTGACGGGTGTCGACGGCATTACCTTTCTGAACGGCATACTCTATGTCAACAACGTCTTCTTCAACAAGCTCTATCGCATTCCTGTGGATGCCGCGGGAAAACCGGGAACCCCGGTCGATATATGGATGGATCAGCCGGTAAAGGGACTTGATGGCATGCGGGCAGCGAACGGCAAGTTGATCGTCGCCGAAAATGGCAGCGGCAAGATCTCTGTCCTTACTGTCAATGGAGAGAAGGCAAGTGTCACCGTGATCCATGAGGGCCTGAAGACACCAACGGGCGTCGAACCCGCGGGCGATACATTGTGGATTGCGGAGCGCGGCGCAGGTAAAGCGGTCTCCATTCCAATGCCGAAGTAGGCGGTTATCTTATGCCATTGCGAAGGAGCGCTACGGGCAGGGGAAATACATCACGCCTCTACGGCGCCCTGTTGGTGTTTTTCACCGCCATCGCATGTGGCGCCCAGAGCACGCCTCTCACCGACTATCACCAACACCTGCTCAGTCCTGAGGTGCGAAACTAATTGGAGCATCCAGAACTTTCGCCGCAAGCGACCTCATCGCGGAGATGGATCGTGCCGGCTTGCGGAAGGCCGTCGTTCTCTCACTGGCGTATCAGTTCGGAAATCCGAATCGACCGCCGGTACAGGATGAGTATGCCAAGGTGAAAGCGGAGAATGACTGGACGGCAGAGCAGGTCAAGCAATATCCGGAGAGGCTCGTTGGGGTTTGCGGTATTGATCCATTACGGGAGTATGCAGTGACTGAGATCGAGCGATGCGCTGGAAACCCTTATCTCAGGACAGGCATCAAGCTGCACTTTTGAAACTCTGACGTCGATCTCGATAATCCGGCCCACGTCGGCTTGCTTCGCAAGGTCGTCCAGACGGCCGACCGGCATCACATGGCGATCATTGTGCACATGCATGCGAACGTGACACATCATCGGCC
>JAEKKE010000431.1 GCA_019510535.1 Acidobacteriota bacterium | reverse complement strand
TCTGTAATCGTACGGCGTGAGCTAACCGCCGCCGAGTTAACATAACGAAGCACACGGTAGCAGATGGCCGGTTCAGAGCGCAGGATGCGGAGGAACGATTCCAGGTTCAGATCCTGCTTGCAGATCTCAGCCAGCAACTGCAGTTGATGAATGGACTTTCCCGGGCCGCGCCGTGCGGTCATGACGGGTTTCATGAAGAAATAGCCCTGGAAGAAATCAAACCCTTCCGCGACGGCTATCTTCAATTGCTCGGCGTCTTCAATTCTTTCGGCGACAAAGTGCATGCCGCGAGGCTTCAGTCTTTTGATAATCCTTGTTCGATCTTCCGGGGTGCTTTGGGAGAAATCGATTTTGACATACTGCACGATATCGAGAAGCGGTTCCCATTGCTCGCGGAAATCATAATCGTCGAGCGCCAACGCGAATCCCTGGCTGCGGTAGTAGCGGCATGCTTCCAGAACTTCTTCGTCTGCCTCGACGTTCTCCAGAATCTCAAGAACGGTTCCTTTAGGCAGCAGCGTGGCACACCGGCTTACCAGCAGTGCTCGGGTGCAATTAACAAACGGTTTGGTTTCACCCACTAACGATTCGAGTCCGTGGGTGACGGCCCAGTCCACGATGCTGTTTGAGGCAGACTCGCCATCACCGCTGAAGCGATTCTCCCATGTGGCGCGGAACAACAGCTCATACCCAATCGTCTTGCGCGCCGCAGTCATGATCGGCTGCTTGGCGAGGAAGCGCATTGAGCCGTCTGCCGCTGCGGCAGGAGCCTGCACGGTTGCTGCGGGGCCCTGAGGTGTGATGTTGCGAGCTGGTGCCGAGAGTTGCACAGTACCTTTCGTGACCATGGCCGATGAGGTCTTACTGCAACTTTATCGGCCCCCTCCCTATGCGCTTTAGCGCACTCCGTGAAACGAGGGAAAAGGTAACGGTTCACGCAGTTACGATGACGGACGTCGACAACAACGGATTTTTCTTTAGTGAAAAACCTTATCGTTTTAGATTCGGTTCCACAAGGGGAAGAACATTCTTCACGATCAACTGGCTGCCAAGATCGGTTGGATGAATCCCATCCCGCTGAATCGCGCCATGGACTCCGTATACGTCCTTATAGAGGAAGGGGAAGAGCGTCAGGTTGTACTTCGTCGCCATCAAGGCATAGGTCTCGTTGAACTGGTTGATGTATACCTTGCCGTACTGTGGCGGTAACGTAATCCCCAGCAGGATGACCTTGGCTCCGGTCGCAGTCAGCTTTGCCAGGATGCCGTCAAAGTTCGCTCGCGTACTGGCAATCGGGATGCCACGCAGGCCGTCGTTACCGCCGAGTTCCACCAGGATCACGGCAGGGTGCAAGGCAACGGCGTCTTCCACCCGGGCAAGTGCGTCTTTTGTGGTGTCACCGGAGATTCCCTGATTGACGACATGGTACCTGTATCCCTTTTCGTCCAGAGCTTTCTGCAGGTAATCCGGGTAACTTTGGCCGGCATCGAGATTGTAGCCGGCAGTAATGGAGTCGCCGAAGCATAAAATCACAGGACGTTCGTCTTTGATAGTTGGGGTTGCCGCCGGAGAGGGGTTCAGGGCCATTGGCCGGGCCGGGCGGGTATCGCGGGAGTAGTCCTCGGCGCGCCTGGTGCTATCGCTGGTCTTGCATCCGGTGACGGTGAGTGACAGGGCGAGGGGCAGGGCAATCCGGGACAGTTTCACGCAAGCAGTGTAGCGAATTGGGGAGAGCGAATTGAACGAAGCCATGATCGAGGTAAGCAATCTGACGCGGTCGATCCGCAACGGCCGACGGACTGTCGAAATCCTGAAAGGCATCGACTTCAACGTCGGCCATGGCGAGTTTGTGGCCATCATGGGATCTTCCGGCTCCGGAAAAAGCACGCTGCTCGGCCTGCTGGCCGGTCTGGATACGCCTACCACCGGTGACGTGAGGATTGCCGGAGAGAGCATCAGCTACCTGCCGGAAGACCGGCTCGCCCAGGTGCGGGGTAAAAAGATCGGCTTCGTCTTCCAGTCCTACCAGCTCATTCCGACGCTCACAGCACTGGAAAATGTGCTTCTTCCCTACGAGCTCAATCTCGGCTCCGACGGTCTTGCTCGTGCGAAGGAGCTTCTTTCCAGTGTTGGACTTGAAGCCCGCATGGACCACTATCCGATTCAGCTTTCCGGAGGAGAACAGCAGCGTGTAGCCATCGCTCGCGCCTTCGTGCTGAGGCCGCCGGTGGTGTTGGCTGACGAACCGACCGGCAACCTGGACTCCGCGAACGGGACCCATGTGTTGGACCTGTTGCTGGAGATGAACCGCACCTCGAACACCACCCTGGTGATGGTGACCCACGACCCCAATATTGCCGCTCTCGCCGGGAGGCGCATTCTCCTTAAGGATGGCCTTGTCGTCGCCGACGAGCGAAAGGCGGTTCAGTAGATGCCCTCGCTCAGTTGGACCTCCGCCCGCCGTATCGCCTGGCGTGAGATGCGTTCGTCAAAGGGCAAATTTGCCTTCGTCATCCTCTCGGTTGCCGTCGGCGTTGCCGCGCTTACCGGTGTTCGCGGTTTCAGCGGCGCTTTCCGCACTGAGTTACTCGTACGCGCGCGCTCCATCATGGCGGCCGATCTTGCCGCCCGCATGTTTGCCCAGCCGACTCCCAAAGAGCAGGAAGGGTTGGAGGCCATGGAGCGCGAGGGCCTGCATCTGACCACCGTGACCGAGATGGTGGCGATGGCTTCGGCCGAACACTCGCTTGACCC
>JAEKKE010000331.1 GCA_019510535.1 Acidobacteriota bacterium | reverse complement strand
AGTCGCAGCCGGCGCCCAGGGCTTCCAGTGTTGGCTCTTCGGCGACTTCTTCCGTGACCGGCTTCATCTTGCCATCGAAGAAGTCCTCGACGGCGATCATCACGTCTTCGCCCACCTTGGCTTCGTAGATCGCTCTCCGCAGTGAAGCTCCGCCGGCTACGCCGTGCGTGAACCAGCTTGCGAACTGCTTCATTTTGCCGATGGCGTCGCGACGCGCCGACTCGCGGTCACGCTTGCGGCGTTTTTCTTCGTCAGTCTCGGCGCGGCCTGGAGTCGCGAACTCAATCTCCGGATGCTCCTGCTCGATCTCTTCGAGCAGCATCTCGAAGTAGGTGCGGATCATGCGGTAGCGATCCATCTCGCTCGGCTGGTCGTAGCGCCCGGTCGCGGTGTACTGTGCGATCTGGCGGAAGAGCCATGGATTGGCTGGAGCGGCACGGCCGATCATCACCGCGTCGCAGCCAGTCTCTGCCACCATCGCGGCAGCATCCTCCGGCGTGCGGATATCACCGTTGCCGATGACCGGAATCTTCACCGCATCCTTGACCTGTGCGATCCACTCCCAGCGCGCCTGGCCGCTGTAGCCCTGCTCGCGCGTACGGGCGTGCAACGCGACGGCGTTCAGACCGCAATCTTCGGCCATCTTCGCTAGGGGGACGCAGACGATATTGGCGTCATTCCAGCCCATACGGAACTTCACCGTAAACGGAATGGTGACGGCAGCGCGGACCGCCTGAAAGATCTCACCGATCAGCGGCAGATCGCGCAGCAGGCCGCTGCCACCGTTGCAGGAGGTGACGCGCTTGGCCGGGCAGCCCAGGTTGAGGTCGACGATATCGAAGCCGGCGTCTTCCACGATTCGGGCGGACTCGGCCAGCGTAACCGGATTCGATCCGAAGAGTTGGGCCGAGATCGGGTGCTCGTCCTCGTAGTAGGTCAGGTAGCGCTTGCGCTTGGTCTCGCGCATACGGGCCAGACCGTCGGCCGAAGTGAACTCGGTCATGATCAGGCCACAGCCGGACTGCTGGTTCGTGACCGTCTGGTTCACATCTCCAGAGGAGTCCGGCGTAAACATGCTGGCGTTGCGGATGAAGCGGCGGAAGACCGTGTCGGTCACCCCGGCCATAGGGGCAAGCACCGTCGCCGGAGCCACCCGGACCTTGCCGATGGTGACCTCGGCAGGAACGGCGACCCCGTTGTCGGGCATGATGTACTCGGTCGGGTTGTCCCAGTTCTTCTTCATACTGTCCGCGCAAAAACCAAAGGCCCTCGCCGTAGCAAGGGCCTCGGCCTTGATGCTTTTGTACTTACTTGGCGGCCGCGCCAGACTTCTCGAACTTGCGGCGGAAGCGCTCCACGCGTCCGGCCGTGTCAATCAGCTTCTGCTTGCCGGTGAAGAACGGGTGGCAGTTGGCGCAGATTTCGACCGTCAGGTCGCCCTTGTGCGTTGAGCGGGTTACAAAAGTGTTTCCGCAGGCGCACTTTACGTTCATATCGGTGTAGTTGGGGTGAATTCCCTGCTTGGGCATTGAAAATAAATCCTTTTCTTGTGTTGCCGGGCTGTATTGCTATAAACCGGCTTGTTTTTGTCCAGCTCCCGGGGGCGGTTCGCTTGCTGCGGCAAAGATCACGCAACATCGATGTGCCTGTCGACTACGGGTGCTCTGTTAAGTATAACCCGGGTTAAACCCGGACTGCACCATGGGTGGTGCAGTAGAAGCAGGGTGATCCGAATCCGGAATACATGGGGTATATCCCTTTCCAGACCAGGCATTCAGAATGATTGATACGAGTGCCTGGGATAGTAAAGGCCGGGCCCATGTCCCCCAGGGACATGGGGCACCCAGCGCATAGGCCCTGCCGGATTTGTCGGTATGCCCGCAGCCTTTCGGAAGTTTTCCTATATCGATGGGGGTTTTCCTAAGCCTTGCGGACAAGCATACTCATCTCATACGTATGAGTGTCGTTTGCCCCATCTGCGAAGGAGCCGGTCTCCGCATCCTCACCCGGCCGGATGGGGAGCAGTACGCCACCGCCTGCGGCTGCCAGACACAGCGCCGCGCTTTGGCGAATCTGGAACGTGCCCGTATCCCCCGCCGTTACGAGCACTGCACCCTCGATAACTACGAGACCAGCTTTCCCAGCTCTCACCGTTCTCTACTCAAAGCACACCTGGCAGCGAAGAAGTTCGTTGAGGGGTATCCGATCGAGACAGACGGTTCCGGTCTTCTGATCACCGGGAACATCGGTGTGGGGAAAACCCATCTTGCCGTCGGCATTCTGCAGTCGCTCATCATGGAGCGCGGAGCCACCGGACTCTTCTACGACTACCGTGAGCTGCTGAAGGAAGTGCAGCACAGCTACAACCCGAAGGTTTCGGCCACGGAACTGGAGATCCTCAAGCCGGTCTTCGATGCCGAGATTCTGCTTCTGGACGAGCTCGGCGCGTCCAAACCTACTGACTGGGTCTGGGATACCGTGGCGCACATCCTGAACACGCGCTATAACGACAAGCGCACCACCATCATCACGACGAACTACGCCAATCAGGCTCCGCTCGGTGCAGAGGCAAGCACCCCGCGCAATGTAATGCGCGACGAGACCCTGGGTGACCGCATCGGCGAACGCATGCGCAGCCGCTTGCAGGAAATGTGCGTCATTGTGGAGATGCAGGGCGAAGACTTCCGCCAGAAGATCAAGCGGGCCACGCTGGCCTAAGAATTATTGGGGCGTGCGTAAGAGTGTCCGGCTTACGGGGAGGACACCAAGGCGGTGAGGGCATGAGACGCCCTAAGCTACTAGAACTCCAATCACAATCAAGACCGCAGCGGCGATAGCTACGGTGCGATAAATCGCCTCGTCTACTCGCTGTCTGCGGGTGGTTTCGGTCTGCATCTCTGCGCTCCTGAAAAAACTGCAAATGGGGGAAAGCTGAACGTGCGCTCTCTATATCTCTTTGAACGCAATCTTCTCTCCTTTAGATGCGCTGGCTTTGCAAAAATTTCGTGAGAATTTCCCAAGGTACCTGGTCGCATCCGACATACAGCTAATCGATGCTTCTAGACCCTGCCTGGTCTCGTCATTTCGCAGCGATAGTCAGCCTCGTGAAAACGACGACCGCCGGCAGTGCGGTACCCACGCTAACCCAGACTTGCGGTCTGTCGGAATTCATCGATACGCCCTACAATCGGTTTCATGGCTGACGACGCACTGTTCACACCTCCGCCCGCTGAACCCCGCAGCTCTATGCGTACGCCGCTGCTGATCGGTGGTGGTGTGGTGCTGCTGGCTGTCGTCCTGATGCTCATCTTCGGCCACCACAAAGTGCAGGCGCCGACGACGGTGGCTCCACTGGACAGCTACGCCGCCAACCTTCCCTTGAGTGGGATCGAGATGTCTGAGGCGACCTCACCCTTCGCCGGCGGCCGCTCCACCTATATCGATGGCAAGATCACCAACACCGGCACCCGGACCATTACCGGGGTGACCGTGCAGACGATCTTCCGCTCGGACGATGGACAGACCGTCTCACTCCAGACTGTCCCCCTGATGCTGATCCGCACCCGGATCCCGTACGTCGACACGCAGCCTATCTCGGTCGCGCCCATCGCTCCCGGCGCGACGGCGGAGTTCCGGCTGATCTTTGAGGGATTGCCACAGAGCTGGAACCAGCAGCAGCCGGAGCTGCACATTACGGGTGTGCAATCAAAGTAAACCCCGTGAATTTACTGCAGCGTTGGGAATATTTTTCCCATGGTAATTGTTCGCGGTGCGGACGAATCGACCGAATTTTCTCGTAAGTTGCAGATTCTAAATAGGCCACCCTTTTGGCACGATAGCTGCTCTAAGAAGAGTACGAAAGCGTTGTGACGGTGTTTGTTTTAGTTGAACCGCCGCGACTCTAAAAGGAGCTATCGATATGAAATACGCTCGTGCCTTTTCCGGTTTGTCTGCCGTCGTTCTGACCGGCGCTCTTGCTTTTCCGGCCTACGCTCAGCAGCAGAACAGCACCGCTTCCCCAGCTCAAGGTCAAAAGCAGGACGCAACGGATAACACAACGTACGCCACCGGTCAGCCGCTGCAGACAGAGTCGAAAGAGGGCTTTTGGGGACATGTGAATCCTTTTGCCCGCAAGAAGTGGGTACATCGCCAGGTTGACCCGGTCAAGGACCGTGTCAATGAGCTTGATCAGCTGCAGGCCAAGAACGCCAATGACATCCGCGACGTAGACTCCCGTGCAACGGCAGGCATCAACAAGGCCCAGTCCGCTGCCGATCTGGCTGACCAACACGCGCAGGACGCCGGTAACCGTGCCGACAAGGCCAACCAGGTTGCCTCCACCGCCAGCACCCGTACCGATGCGCTGCATGGCACCATCCAGAACCTCGACCAGTTCAACAAGGTAAGCGACTCCGCTATCCCCTTCGCTAAGGGCAGCACGAAGCTCGGACCGAAGGGCAAGGCTGAACTCGACGCTATGGCCGAGAAGCTCGCCACCGAGAAGGGCTACATCATCGAAGTGCAGGGTTACAGCGGTTCTGGCGTATCCAATTCGCAGGCAATGGCTGATTCGGTCGTCCGTTATCTGGTCACCGAGCACCAGGTTCCCGTTTATCGCATCTATAAGAGTGGCCTAGGCCGCAACACCGCCAAGGCTGAAGAGGGTCAGGAGAAGCCAATCCGTAACGGCGTATACGTATCGCTGATGCACAACAGCATCGCGAGCATGGATTCGAAGTCGGCGACCGCTACTCCCGCAACACCGGTTACGGGAACCTCGACGCCGGACACCTCAAACCGCTAAGTCTCTCCCCCAGAGCGCGGCGGGGCTCCTAAAGCCCGCCGCGAACCATCAGGATCGTTGGAACGCTGCCAATCAAGAGCGCGTCCACACCAAGCTCTCCTAACCAGAGAGAACCAAGGCAGATTGGCCCTCCTCCCGGAGGGCCGTTTTTTTTGCTTAAAACAAGTTTCTTGCTACGGCAGCCTGGGCGCCAGGATAGCGCAGCGGGCGCGTGAGAGTTGCTCCGGGGCTGCCGTTAGAGCCTTTCCCTGTTGCTCTGGGTATCCCGCAGGGGAATGCTCTGTCCCCTCAAAACACAAAGACCGGCGCGCAGTCGCGAGCCGGCCTGAAATTCCTCTGCTTTTAACGAGCGTTTGTCCCGTCGACTTAGGGGCGACCCAGGACGCGGTCGTAGACGTAGCGGTCGCTGGTGGTGCCCAGAGCCTCGTTATAGAGGACCAGGGCGCCCATGGACTCCTTCAGCTCCTCGCTGAAGCGGTGCAGATCGCGCAGATTATCCGCCGTGGCGGGAATCTCGGTGTGACCGGCCTTCAGGAACTTCTGGTAGCCCTTGTCGACCAGGCGAGCGATATTGCTCTTCAGCAACCAGCCCGGACGAACCGTAATCTCGGCGGTTCCGTCGGCTGCCGCACGGATCTCGGCCGCGCAGCCGTACTTGGAGATCCGCTTTGCACCGTTGGCGCCGGCGGAAACATCAAACTTGTGGTTCCCCAGCGTGGACAACACGGTGTCGAACCTTGGCTGCTGCTGTGTCTTTCTGGCCATAAGCGGATAAACTCAACAACAGTGTCGCATATTGCTGCCCACCCCGGGGCAGTCCCGCGACAGGAACGGAAACCAGAGTTTTGTTGACGGAAACCAAAATCTCCGGCGCCAACACCTCTATCCTGGGCACCTCTGTGCTCGATCGGGTTGGGAATACACCGCTTGTCCGTCTGGACCGCCTGACAGCCAAGCTGCCTGGCATCGTCCTGCTGGGCAAAGCCGAGTGGGCGAACCCGGGCGGCAGCGTGAAAGACCGTCCCGCCTCGAATATCGTTCTATCGGCACAGCGCGAGGGTAAGCTCACTCCTGGAAAGCACCTGCTTGACGCTACCAGCGGCAACACGGGCATCGCCTATGCCATGCTGGGCGCGGCCATGGGCTTCCCGGTCACGCTCTGTCTGCCGTCAAACGCCTCGCCTGAGCGCAAGAAGATCCTGGCCGCCTATGGCGCGAACATTGTTCTGACCGATCCGGCAGACGGCTCCGACGGAGCTATCCGCAAGGCACGTGAGCTGGCCGCCGCCGAGCCCGACAAGTACTTCTACGCCGATCAGTACTCGAACAATAACAACTGGCAGGCGCACTACAAGACCACCGCCAATGAGATCTGGCAGCAGACCGAGGGGCGTCTGACGCACTTCGTCGCCGGGCTTGGCACCTCCGGCACCTTCATGGGCACCACGCGCCGCCTGCGCGAGCTGAACCCGAAGATCCAGTGCATCTCGATGCAGCCGGACTCGCCCTTCAACGGACTCGAAGGCCTGAAGCACATGCCGACGGCGATCGTCCCGCCGATCTACGATCCCGAGCTTGCGGATCGCCTGGTGGAAGCCTCTACCGAAGAGGCTTACGTGATGGCAAAGCGCATTGCCCGCGAAGAGGGCATCCTGATGGGTATCTCCTCGGCCGCCAATGTGGCCACGGCGCTGCACATCGCCGAGGAAGAGGTTGCCGCCGGACGCGAGGCGATCATTGTCACCATCCTCTGCGACTCCGCAGACAAATATCTCAGCGAACGGTTCTGGCAGGAATGAAACTCCACATCACACAAGCCGACTACGATGCCCTCCGCGCCCATGGCGAGGAGACGTATCCCCATGAGTGCTGCGGCGTTCTGCTGGGCCATGCCAAAGACGACGGCAACCATGTCTCCGCGATTGTCCGCGCCGGGAATACCCGTACCGATAGCGCGCACAATCGCTACAACATCAGCCCCATGGAGCTGATCAAGATTCAGCGCGAAGGCCGCAAACAGGGCCTGGACATCGTGGGCTTTTACCACTCGCATCCGGATCATCCGGCGATGTGGTCTTCGACCGACTTCGCCGAGGCTCACTGGTTCGGCTGCTGTTACGTCATCACCAGCGTCGACAAGGGCAAGGCTAATCTGACCAATGCCTTTCACCTCAGCGGCACTACGGAAGATGACAAGGCTTTTCAGCAGGAAGAGATTCTGATCACAAAAGCAGTTGGAGAAAACGCATGAAGATCAACATCCCGACACCGCTCCGGGCGTTCACGGACAAGCAAGCCACCGTGGAGGTAAATGGCGCCACGGTTCAGGCCGGGCTCGATGCACTGGTCGCCGCCCATCCCGAGCTGAAGAACCACCTCTTCACCCCGGATGGCAAGCTGCGCAGCTTCGTCAACGTCTACCTGAACGATGACGACGTCCGCTATCTGCCCGCCGCCGAGGCCTCCGCAGTCAGCGCCGACGACGAACTGACCATTATTCCTTCCATCGCCGGCGGGACTGGCCGTCCAGGCGTAGGCGCTTCGCGCGTTCTTTGTTGTCGCTAGAGCATTTCTCCTGTAGGTGTAGTGTAGGGATTCCGCATCTATGGGCGTTTTCCGCAATGAAAACGCCGCTGCACTCCCTTCCGGGATACCCAGCAACAGGAGAAATGCTCTAGACAACGCCCCCTTCTGACATTTTTCTTTTTGTCATCCTGAACGCAGTGAGGGACCTGCTTTTGGGATCTCCGGCGCACCGCCGTCCCGAAGGACCATACCATGCCTACCATGCCTGATTTGAAAGAAGTCGCACTCCCGGAACTGTCGAACGATGAAATCTCGCGCTACTCGCGCCACCTGATCCTGCCCGAGGTGGGCTTTGAAGGCCAGCAGAAGCTGAAGGCGGCCAAGGTCCTGTGCGTTGGCACCGGTGGCCTGGGCGCCCCGCTGGCCTACTACCTCGCCGCTGCCGGGATCGGCACGCTTGGCCTGGTGGACTTTGACGTTGTCGACGCCAGCAACCTGCAGCGGCAGATCATCCATTCGACCTCGACGGTCGGCCAGCTGAAGGTCGATTCCGCCGAGAAGAAGCTCAAAGACCTGAACCCATACATGAACGTGGTGAAGCACAACGTCATGCTGCGCAGCGATAACGCCCTTGAGATCTTCAAGGACTACGACATCATTGCTGACGGCACTGACAACTTCCAGACCCGCTACCTGGTCAACGATGCCTGCGTGCTGCTGAACAAGCCCAATGCTTACGGCTCGATCTTCCGCTTTGAAGGCCAGGCCTCAGTCTTCGCCACGGAGGAAGGCCCCTGCTACCGCTGCCTCTATCCGGAGCCGCCGCCGCCCGGATTAGTTCCCTCCTGCGCCGAGGGCGGCGTCCTGGGCATTCTGCCCGGCCTGGTCGGTGTGATTCAGGCTACCGAGGTCATCAAACTGATCCTGGGTATCGGCGAACCGCTCGTCGGCCGCCTGCTGCTCGTGGATTCGCTGTCGATGAGCTTCCGCACGCTGAAACTGCGCAAGAATCCGAAGTGCCCGATGTGCGGAACGCACGAGATCAAGGAGCTGATCGACTACGACCAGTTCTGCGGCATCGCTCCGCCGACGACCACCGGCCCGCTGGAAGTGGCGCAGCACGCAGCGGTGGGTGACGTCGCGGTACAGGACGGCATTCCGCAGATCACCGTGGAAGAGCTGAAGGCCAAGCGCGACCGCGGCGACGACTTCGTACTGATCGATGTTCGTGAGCCGCACGAGTACCGCATCGCCAACCTCGGAGCTCCGCTCTATCCGCTGGGTGAGATCGGCTCAAAGCTCGGCGAGCTGGCGCAGTACAAGGACAAGGAAGTCCTGCTCCACTGCCGCTCCGGCGCACGCAGCCAAAAGGCCGCGCTCGAACTGAAGGCTGCCGGCTTCTCGAATGTAAAGAACGTCGCCGGCGGCATCCTGGCCTGGGCCGAGAAGATCGACCCGACCATGCCGAAGTACTAAGCGCTCGCTGCTAATAAAACTCCCGTTTCAGAGCTTCTATAAATTCTGCTCTGAACGGGAGTTTTTTGTGCTCCGAGCCCTACTCTTCTTCTCTGGTTGCGCTCGTAACCGGAACGACCGTGAAACGATCAGGAATCACGTCACACTTCTGCTTGCAGCCGCTTCATGTCGGAAGCTGTTCACTCCATAGAACTTCCCGAGATACGAAAGTGTTTTGTAGCGACATCGTTCCTACTGGGGCAACCCGGGGGAAACCCGGAGGCATCCAGAGCAACTAAGCATTAGTTGATGGATACCGCGCCGCGCGCACAGTTGAGCCTCAGCGACGGGATCACCACGCAGCGGAGGATCATCCGGTGAATCGCATCATGCGCAGTCCGTCTGTACGGACAACGCTCTCCTCGTTATTTCACGCCCTTCAGAGCGGTCTGCACGTTAGCGTCACTCCCTCACACTTCTACTTTCCCGTTCCGGACCTGGACTCCTTCCGCGGTAAGGACTGGAAGGAACGCCGTCCCTGTAGCGGCATCGACTTTCGTTTCGACGAGCAAATACAACGGCTGCAGCACGATCTGGCGCCCTATCTCGCCGAGTGTAAGTTCCCTGAGAGCTCGATCTCCAACAACGGACATCGCTCGTTTCACTTCAACAACGGCTTCTTCGAACATGTGGACGCAGAGATTGCGTATGCCTTCGTACGCCGCAACAAGCCCCACCGCATTATCGAGATCGGCAGTGGAAACACCACGATGGTGCTCGCCGCTGCCTTGCGTGCCAATCGAAAAGACGGCTTTCCGGGTGAGTTGATCAGCATCGAACCGCATCCGGCACCCTATCTCAAACATGGCATCGACGGCCTGACTCAGTTGATCGAAAAGCCGGTACAACAGGTCCCACTTGAGTTCTTTCATCAGCTCGAAGCTGGCGATATCCTCTTCATCGATTCCACGCATGTGGTCTCGGTCGACAGCGATGTCCTCTATGAATGCCTGCGCATCCTGCCTGAGCTCGCCGAAGGTGTCCTGGTTCACCTGCACGACATCTTTACGCCATTCGACTACCCGCAGAAGTTCGTGATGACCAATCTCTGCTTCTGGGGAGAGCAGTACATGCTGGAAGCCTTTCTTTCTTTCAACCGGGCCTTCCGCGTCATGTGGTCTGCAAGCGCGCTTCAGCACGAACACTGGAACGAGCTTGAGG
>JAEKKE010000330.1 GCA_019510535.1 Acidobacteriota bacterium | reverse complement strand
TCCACTTCGGCGACACAGACGGCCAGGGCCATGGCGCGCACCTGCAGATCCAGGCGCTCACGATCTTCGCGCTCCATCTGCTTGGAGTCTTTCAGGCCGGCTTCGGCCAACTCCGCACACGCTTCCGGCAAAATCACGGCGGCTGCGACCACGGGGCCATACAACGCTCCCCGGCCAACCTCATCCACACCCGCAATCATCCGGTACCCGCGGTAACGTAGCGCCTGCTCCGGAGCGTCGGAACATATGAGCTGACGAAGCATCATCTGTTTGGCTGTTGAGGCAGCCAGCTCCTTCCCGGTACGGGCAGAGACGGCTTTGGGGCGGGAAAAACGCATGGCGCTTCTCTCAGTGTATCGCCTGAATTTCCTCATGACCGATGGCTTGCCATAAGGTATGCTTCCACCGAAGTACTCTCCCTAAGAGAAGCAATCAAAAGCGGGGTAAAATCCATGACGCGGAATAGAGCATTTTTCCTGTAGGTGTAGTGTAGGGCTTCTGCATCTATGGGCGTTTTCCGCAATGAAAACGCCGCTGCACTCCTCTACCGGGATACCCAGCAACAGGAAAAATGCTCTAGCCGGGCATGGAGGAGCATGGCATATCTATGTCTATGAAGCGGATCTTCACTCTCATCGTGTGCGTCTCCACCCTGGCCGCGGCGCAGGATGCCGCCAAACCTGCAGACCAGGCTCCGCCCCAGACAGCGCCCCAGACAGCGCCGCAGAAAGAACAGAAGGAGCAGAAGGAACAGAGCGTAGGCACGCTGCACGGTATCTTTGGCGGCAAGAAAGCCAAGCCGGTAGTCAGTCCGGAAGAAGAGGCCAAACACAAGGTTGAGAAGGCTGAGATTCAGAGCCAGATCGATGCGCTCCCCAAGCAGGGCACACCGATGCTCGATGAGGCCGGCAAGCAGATGCTCGACCCTGACGCCAGGCCGATGTTCAACCCGGCGCCAAAGCCTCTGCGCGACAAGCACGGCGAGCCAAGGTTGGACGAACACGGCAAGCTACTTCTGCAGACCAAGGACAATCTCGGCTACGACGAGCACGGGAAGAAGCTAAAGGCGGTCAAAGAGAAAGAACCGAAGAAGGTGCCAGTCACCATCGAACAGGGCACACTCACCGTGGATGGGTGGACCGGCAAAGCGCGGCTGAATTACGACATTGCCGACCTGAAGTACCTCTACATCTATGCCCCGGGCATCGGCAATACCGTCATCTCCGGAGCGCCATTCGAAGGCGCAATCGAACAGAAGAATGCCTTCGACGGCAAGACGCTCACGGTCTCGGTCAGCGAGCACACGCTGCAGCTCGCCAGCGAAAAGCCGCTGCTGCACCAGAAGCATCCCGCTTCGGCGTATGTCCGCGTCGACCGGGAGTACACCATGAGCTCGCGCTTCCCGGTCATGGGATACGGCACACTCCGGCGCCCGCCCTATGCCTGGCCGGGAGCGAAGGCAGTCTCCACGAATGCCCCGGACCTGCCAAAAGAGGTCAAGCCTACGCTGGCTGCGCCCAAGCCGGTGACTATTCCTTCGGCCGCTCCGAATACCAAACCAGCCGGAGCTCCTACACCTGCAGGAGCCAAACCTGGGGGGCCTGGCAGATAGAAGTAAATTACAGAAACACGAAAAAGCCGGCCGCGCGGCCGGCTTTTTGCGTCAGAGAAATTTGACGCCGGAGACGCGCTTTAAGAGCGCTCGACTTCCTTCAGACGGGCAGCCTTGCCACGCAGACCGCGCAGATAGAACAGCTTGGCGCGGCGAACCTGGTAGGAACGAACCTTTTCGACCTTGTCGACAACCTTGGAGTTGTACGGGAAGATGCGCTCAACACCCTGTCCGAAGCTCATCTTACGGACGGTGAAGCTGCCCTGCGGGCCCTGCTTGGTGGCGATCACAATGCCTTCAAACGCCTGGAGACGCTCTTTGTCGCCCTCTTTGATCTTAACCTGCACGCGCACGGTGTCTCCGGGGCCGAACTTCGGGAGATCGGTCCGCTGAAGCTTAGCGGCAAGTTTCTGCATGATGGGGTTGATTGACATGACACACTTTTCCTTCGAAGAGTCGAAGCCTCAGTTTACAGGAAAATCATGCAGATTGGAACCACACGAGACACTATTGCGCCTAACGGCCTATTGCGCCTAACGGCGATTTGCGCCTAGTCTCCCGCGCTTTGGTTGTTCTCGCGCTGTAGATGCTCGTTCCAGGCAGCAATCGGCTTGAACTCCGGCTGTGGGAGCTCGCTGCCCTTCACTACCGGTGCATGCTTCTCAGCTGCCGGCGCCTCGGGCAGGAACCAGGCGTTCAGGATTCCCGCTACCGCCTGGGTGGTCTCCGGCGCTAGACCATGGATGCGTGCCGCCAGCCAGGCGTGCGGTGTGATGATCAGCTCTGCCTTCCGTGCAGCCACCGCATTGAAAATCCGGTTAGCAGCGCGCTTCGTCCCAGCCGTAAGGCCCGGTAGCATCGCCGCAGCAGCAAACCACTGGTACTCCTTCTCCGGCTGTCCGCGGAACTCCGCCTTGACGTGTGAGCCGGTCCGCATCAGCCCCGGGCAGACAGTCGTCACATGAATGCCCTTCGACTTCAGCTCGATATGCAGCCCCTCGGAGAACCCCGTCAACGCAAACTTCGACGCCGTATACGGCAGCATATGCGGTACGGCAAGCTTGCCTCCGATGGACGCAATATTCACAATCGTGCCAGAACGGCGGACCAGCATTTGAGGCAGCACCGCATGCACGGTATTCAGAGCCGAGAAGAAGTTCACCCGCATCGCCTCGTCGAAGGCGGCAAGGGGCTGCTCCTCCACTGGGCCGACCTGGATGATGCCGGCGTTGTTGATCAGTACATCCACGCGCCCGAAGTGGGTCGTCGCGCGCCGGATCAGATCCGCCGCCTCGGCCTCATCGCTCAGATCGCAGGGCACCAGCAGCACGTCCTCCGCGTAACGGACGGCAGCGCGGTCCAGCAGCAGTTGCCGGGCGCGCAGCAACTCCTCAGGATCGCGCGCCGCCAGGACCAGCGATGCTCCGCCGCGGGCAAAGCGCTGCGCCAGGGCAAGTCCCAGGCCGCGAGATCCACCAGCGATCACGACCACCTTGTTTTGCACAGCCTTACGGCGTTTGCTCGCCACATAAACCGCACTGGCCGTAACGGCCATACCTGCAGCGCCCAGCAACACCTGGGCCGCCGGATTCGTCGCTGTTGCCGCGCGATAGAGCTTGCGCAGAGCCATCCGCTTGCCGATCTTGAAGAAAAATCCCATAACTATCCGTTCAGATGGCCGTCCACTTCAGCCGGTTGCTGCAACATATCCTTTCGAATCACAAACGGCGTCGAATACTATGGGAGTAGTTTATGGCGACCAAGCGTAAGTCGAAGGGAGCATACATGATCTCGGCCGTGGCCGAGATGTATGACATTCACCCGCAGACGCTTCGCTTATATGAGCGCGAAGGTCTTCTGCGACCCTCCCGTTCCGAAGGCAACACTCGTCTCTACACCGACGAAGACCTTGAGCGCCTGGAGTTCATCCTCAACCTTGCCCGAGACCTTGGTGTGAATATCGCAGGCATCGCGATCGTGCTGCAGATGCGCGAGCGAATGGAAGAGATGAACCGGCAGATGCAGAACTTTGTCGAGTATGTCCGCAGCGAGATGATCACCCGCATCCACCAGGCCCAGCAGCCACAGGGTCCGGGCCTAGTGCCATTCAAGCGACCAGTGGGGCCGAAGAAATAGTGAGTTTGACACTCTGGGGGTGGGCTCTCCGGGGCCTGCTGTCTCTTTCGATTCTGGGTACAGTTACGTCTGCCATCTACACCGGCATGGTGATTGTGGCCGCGTTGAAATACCGTAGGCGAAAAAAGATGGCCGAGCACATGCCTGCCGACTTTGTTCCTCCGGTCAGCGTCTGCAAGCCGCTGCACGGCGATGAGCCCGGCCTCGAGCGCAACCTCGTCTCCTTCTTCGAGCAGCAGTATCCGGGTGAATGGGAGATGATCTTTGTCGCCCGTCACTCCAACGATGCCGGCCTGCAACTGGCACAGCGAGTAGGACAGCGATATCCGCAGGTCAAGGCGCGTTACCTGACCTGCGGTGAACCGAAGTATCCCAACGCGAAGATGTACTCGCTCGGTGTGCTTGCTGAAGCTGCCAGGCACGAGACGCTGGTGACCAGCGATGCCGACGCACGCGTGGTTCCGGATTACCTGCTGCGCTGCGTACAGGACCTGAAAGACGGCACCGCACTCTCCTCCTGCCTCTACCGGGGAACCGTGGACGAGCCCGGCATTGCCACCGCTCTCGATGCCATGGGCAAGACCGTGGAGATGTGTGCCGGCGTTCTGGTGGCGACCATGGTTGAAGGCGGCACAAAGTTCTCGCTTGGCGTCACCATGATCCTGCGCCGCGATGCTTTCGCCCATGCCGGCGGATACGAGGACCTCGGCCAGTACCATGCCGAGGATTTCATCCTGGGAAATCGCCTGGCCGAGCAGGGCAGGCAGGTGATCATGTCGCCGCACATCATCGACCTGACCGTCCCGAAGACCACGCTGGTGCTCAGCTTCCGCAATCAGCTTCGCTGGATGCAGAGCACGCGCCGCTCCCGGCCCGCGGGACACCTCGGTACCGGTCTTACCTTTGCTCTTCCCTTTGGTGTGCTTGGCTTACTGTGGGGTCTGCTTGCAGGTCATCCGCTGTTCGGTTTTGGATTCCTTGCTGCTGCCTGCGCGAACCGCATGGCGCAGGCTTTGACCATGCTGACGACACTGGACGATCCGAACTGGGCGCGCTACACGCTGCTGTATCCGCTGCGTGATCTGATGGGTTCCATCATCTGGCTCTGCTCTTATCTGCCCGGAGAGATGTACTACCACGGTGGGCTGTATGAGCTGACTCCTGACGGTAAGTTGAGGCGGCGCTAGTAGGACTGGCAGACCGTTTGGCGAGGCGATACTCTCGTTGCCCCATCAAGCGATTCATCGTTTCTTTACATCCATCAGCTACCGTTTTGGCCATGCACCGCAGAGATTTTCTTACACTCGCAGGTACTGCCGGAGCCGCCCTTGCGCTCGGCGTCGACGCTCCGTCCGCCCATGCTCAGCAGCAGGACTTCACCTTCCTCTTTCTGACCGATACCCACATCCAGCCGGAGCTCGATGCTGCCAAGGGCTGCGATATGGCGTTCAAGAAGATGCGGACCATCAAGGCCGATTTTGCCATCCAGGGTGGCGATCATGTCTTCGACTCGCTGGAGGTTCCGACATCACGTGCGCTCAGCCTCTTCGATCTCTACAACAAGACCGAGCAGGACCTTGGCCTGAAGGTGCACCATGCCATCGGCAACCACGATGTGCTGGGAATCTATCCCAAGAGCGGCGTCTCCCCGACCGATCCGCTCTATGGCAAGAAGACCTTTGAAGACCGCATGGGTGCTCGCTACCGCTCCTTCGATCACAAGGGCATTCACTTCGTCATTCTGGACTCAATCTTCATCACCAATGACCGGGCCTATGAAGGCCGCATCGAAGCGGATCAGGTAAGTTGGCTGGACGCCGATCTGAAGAAGGTTCCCGCCGGCACTCCGATCGTCGTGACCAGCCATATTCCCATCGTCTCTGCCTATGAGCAGTACCTTCCGCCTTCGCCTAAGCCTTCAGCTCATCACGGACTGACGGTGGCGAACTCAGCAGAGGTGATCAAGACCTTCGAAGGACACAACGTTCTGGCCGTGCTGCAGGGCCATATCCACGTCAACGAGGTTGTCACTTGGAAGGGCGTGCAGTACATCACTTCCGGCGCTGTGAGCGGCAACTGGTGGAAGGGTACGCATATGGGATCACCCGAAGGCTACACCGTCGTGACCGTCGCCAACGGCAAGCTGTCGACACGGTATGAGACCTATGGCTTTCGCGCAACGGTGCGGGAAGATAGCTAAGAAATTGAATGATTGGATAAATGAATGATTGAATAAGGGGCGAGGTGATGACCGCGCCCTTTCTATTTATTTTTTTCTGGTCCATTTCGCCAGACGTTTGCGCATGATGGCGACGGCTTCTTTGCTTGAGTCCATCAGGAGGAAGTCGCGACCGTTGCGGATGGCGGCTTCTCCTGTTGTCCCCGAGCCGGCGAAGAAATCCAGCACCAGGTCGCCGGGATTGGAGTGCACCTTCACGATGCGCTCCAGCACGCCCAATGGCTTCTGCGTTGGGTAGCCGGTCTTCTCCTTCCCGGTGGGCGAGACGATGGTGTGCCACCAGACATCGGTCGGCGTCTTGCCCTTCGCCGCCTTCTGCTCTCCAACCAGCTTCGGAGCCATGTAGGGGATGCGGTCGCACTCGTCGAGGTGAAAGGTAAAGTTCGCGGGATCCTTCGTGTACCAGAGGATGTTGTCGTGCTTGGCAGGCCAGCGTGACTTTGACCGGGCGCCGTAGTCGTATGCCCAAATGATCTCGTTCTGGAAGCACTCGCGGCCGAAGATACCGTCGAGCATCACCTTGGCGTAGTGCACTTCGCGCGGGTCCAGGTGGAGGAAAAACGATCCTGCCGGCGAAAGCACACGGTAGGCCTCTTGCAGGCGGGGCTGCAGAAAGCCGAGAAAGTCATCGAAGATATCGTGGTAGCCCGCCGGACCATCCAGTTTCTCGGTGCGATACCGTTTCCCTGCAAATCCACTGCGGTCGCCGTGGACCTCATCGCGGATAGTGCGGATGCGCTGCCGCTTCTGGATGCGGCCTGTATTGAACGGCGGATCGATGTAGATCAGCGGAACAGAGCCCGTAGCTAGCTTCTTGAGTCTGGAGAGGTTGTCACCGAGCAGAATTCGTCCCACAGTGACTTTGAGGCTAACCGATGCGCTGAAAAATGCAATCGCCCTTCCACGGAAGCGTGTATCGTCGGTGGTGGATGGAAGCCCGTCGGGATCTGAAGCTTGAGCACGCCATGCTGTCGGACGTCGGCCGTGTCCGCAAAGGCAACGAGGACGCCTGCGGCGCTGATGCAAAGGCCGGGCTCTTCGTGATTTGTGACGGCATGGGAGGAGCTGCCGCCGGTGAAATTGCCAGCCATCTTGCCGTAGAGACCTTTCTGAAAGAGTTCGTCGCGCGAAGAGCAGCAAAACGCCGCACCTCTCCGGCACAGCTTCTTGACGATGCCGTCGCCGCAGCTAACAAAGCGGTCATCACCAAGGCAAAGACCTCCCCCGACCTGCGCGGTATGGGCACGACCCTGGTCTCGCTGCTTGTGCAGCGCGGCGAGGAAGGCCATGAGGCTCCGTTTGAAGTATGGACGGCACATGCGGGCGACTCGCGATGCTACCGTCTGCGCAAGGGTGAGCTACACCGCTTGACCCAGGATCACTCCCTGGTCGAAGAACAGCTCCGCGCCGGTCTTATCACGCCGGAGGAGGCTGAGTTCTCCCCAATCCGCAATGTCATTACACGCGCCGTCGGCTCTCAGAGCGACGTCGATACCGAAGTCCACTGCGACGATGCACTGCCCGGTGACCTGTACCTGCTGTGCTCTGACGGCCTGACCCGCGATCTGTCAGACAGCGATCTGGCACGGCATCTGCGGGCCGCCGGCGATGATCTGGAGCTCGTCTGCCGTTCGATGATCGGCGAGGCAAACGTGATGGGGGGCGCCGATAACATCACTTGCCTGCTTGTCCGCATCCCGCTTTGATAGACTTCGCTCAACAAGAGGAGCGTATGGCGAACGAGCTTTACTTTGAAGATTTCCACCTGGGGCAGAAGTTTCATTCGCACGGCAGCGTGAAGGTGACCGCGGCAGACATCAAAGAGTTCGGCGAAAAATACGACCCTCAGCCCTTTCACCTGGACGAAACGGCGGGAGAGAACTCCTTCTTCGGCGGCCTGGCGGCCTCAGGCTGGCTCACCGCAGCTATCGTGATGCGCATGCGTGTGGAGACTATCCGGGTTGCCGGCGGCATGATCGGCGCCGGCGTGGAAGAGATCCGTTGGACCATGCCGGTACGTCCGGGCGACTCCCTGCACACGGATACTGAGGTCGTTGGTGTGCGGCAGAGCAACAAGCGGCCGAACTTTGGCGTGGTGACCATTCAGACCCTCACCCTGAACCAGCGTGATGAGATCGTGATGCGCAGCCGGGTCAACTTCCTGGCGCCGCTTCGCTCGGCAAAAAAGTAGCCGAGTATCAAACCAAATAACCCCCTCCGTTTGCACAGCGGAGGGGCGTATCGTTAACGTCATGCGGATGACGGTGCTGGCTTCGGGTTCCAAGGGCAACAGCACCGTGGTCTCCTCCCGCTCGACCCGCATCCTGGTCGACGCTGGCCTGAGCTGCCGCGAACTGATGAAACGCATGCGGGCAGCCGGCGAAGATCCTGAGGCGCTGGACGCAATCTTGATCACTCACGAACACCAGGACCATGTGAACGGTCTCCCGGTCATGGCACGCAAGCTGGGCATTCCCGTTTACTTTACTGAGCAGACCCACCGTGCCTGGGTTCGCCAGATGTCTCCGCAGCGCCGCATGACCTATGCCCAATGGCTGGCCCAGCGCGAGCAGGAGATGGAAGTGGTCTATGGGAAGGGTCCGGATAATACCGCCTGCCCTGGAGAAACCGCAGTAGCAGGAGTACAGGCAGAGCTCGAGGACGATGCCGAGGCCGAGAATGACGCAGACGCCCCAAAAGCCGATCCGGCGCGTCTGCCTTCCGTAGGCTATTTCTCCGCCGGGCAACACTTCGCCATCGGCGATATCGACGTCACTCCATTCACCATCCCTCACGATGCCGCCGACCCCTGCGGTTTTGTCTTTGAGTCGGATGGCTGCCGCATCGCCATTGCCACTGACCTGGGCTATATGCCCCCTAACGTCAAGCAGGCCGTCAAAAGGTGTGACGTTCTGATGCTCGAGTCGAACCACGACCCCGAAATGCTGCGCGACGGCCCCTATCCCTGGAGCGTCAAACAGAGGGTTATGTCGCGCGTCGGTCACCTCTCCAACCATGCCGCAGCCGACTTTCTTGGTAAGGAGTATGACGGCGGTGCACAGTTCGTCATTCTGGCGCATCTCTCTGAAAGCAATAACCTTCCGGAGTTGGCACAAATGGCCGCCGAGGAAGCACTGAACGGGAAAATGAGTCTTTTGGGCAACAAAGTCCTGCTTGCACGTCAGGATCTGCCCTTGGAGCCGATCTCTCTGTAAAACGCTGAAACAGAGAATCTTTTTAGATCGGAAGAAAGTCAAATCTTTGTAAAATGGAATTCACATTCCCCATGAACACTATGGTTTTGTGCCGGGAAGGAGCTGCATGCGCACATCGGAATGCACGGATCAAGTAGTTGGCGATATTCTCTCCGGATGGCGGTATGACATCTCGGGTTTAACTCCAGAGATGCGGGTCGATTATGAGCGCCATCTGGCAGCATGCGACCATTGCCGCAGCCGCCAGCAACTGCATCGTACCGTCGACGTCTCTCTGATTATTGTCAGCACGCTTTCAGTACTTGCCTTCATCATTGCGGTCGCGATTCTTCACCGTTACGCCGGCCTGTCCCAAGTAGCCCTGGCGCACTTGCATCTGCGGCGTGTGGAATGGGCTTTGACCATGAAAGACGCCGCTGTAGCCGGCCTTCTGTTCTCCACGATTGCCTGGGTGCTGGTCGCCGTTGCGACTCCCGCCCCCAAGGTGTTGAACGGAATGCTGCAGGAACGTATCTCTGACGACGGCCGGGAGCGCTACAAGCGCGCCTGACCCTCGATCACTAACTGTTCAAAGCCCCGGCAGCGTCCGGGGCTTTGTCGTTTTTCCTAAGACCCACTTCGGGCAGGCATCAAATCCGCAAAATGCATTTCTCCTGTAGTTGTAGTGCAGAGCTTGTGCATCTATGTGCGTTTTCCGCAATGAAAACGCCGCTGCACGCTTCTCCCGGGATACCTGCCGTCAGCGCCGGGAGCAGATTTTTACGAGATCGAGGAGTGAGGAGAGAACTGTAGCTGGTCTACTGGAACGACGAGTGACGAAGAGATCGGGAATCGGGGTCCCCAGTCAGC
>JAEKKE010000440.1 GCA_019510535.1 Acidobacteriota bacterium | reverse complement strand
GAAGGCAGCGGCGGTGGCAAGCAATCCGAGAGGAAAAACGACCAACACCGGATGGATAGGGTGTCCGAGAAATTTGGCTTTACTCTCCATGTCGCACCTCCATTCGATAGAGCATTTTCCTGTAAGTGAAGAGTGGGGCTTCCGCGTCTATGGGCATTCTGCGCAATGAAAACGCCGCTGCACATCATCCCGGCCTACCCGACAACAGGGAAAATGCTCTAGAACCAAATTCTGGATGCTGAGATGCTTGTACTGGAACTCGGGTGTCCTGCTTGAAACAGAAAGGCCGGGATGGGGGAAAACACCTCAAACGAGGAACCGGCTGGCAACCTTCGCTGCCAACCGGTTCCTCTTTGTTTTGTTCCCTCTTACGCCTGCGGCTTAGGCACCAGACGGACGAACTTCTGCGATGCATTTGCCCAGTCGGCCAGCAGAGTCTTCGCCAGCGAGCTGTTCGACCTTTCCACGTGTGCTTCGATCAGTTCGTGAAGCTGCATCTGCGCGTGTTCGCCTGCCTGCTCGAAGCTCTCCGGGGCCAGAAACTCCTCATGGCAACGCTTTGTTGTCAGGAAGCTTCCGTCGGCGTCGTACACCCAGGCGATGCCGCCCGTCATACCGGCGCCGAAGTTGATGCCGGTCTTACCGAGGATGACAGCCATACCGCCCGTCATGTACTCGCAGCCGTGGTCGCCGATGCCCTCGACGACAGCAGTGGCGCCGGAGTTACGGACCGCGAAGCGCTCGCCCGCGCGGCCGGCGGCGAAGAGCGTGCCGCTGGTAGCGCCGTAGAGAGCCACATTGCCGAGGATGACGTGATGGCCCGAGTCCTGTGCAGCCAGACCGCGCGCACGCAGGATGATCTCACCGCCTGCAAGTCCCTTGCCGACGAAGTCGTTAGCCTGGCCTTCCAGGATCAGCTTCATGCCGTCGACCGCGAAGCAGCCGAAGGACTGACCGGCGGTGCCGTTCAGATTCAGCGTGATGTCGGGACGCGGCAGCGGAGCTTCGGCGCGCGACTTCAACAGTGCCAGTTCACCGGCGATACGGGCGCCGATGGCGCGGTCACGATTGGCCACATCAGAGTGCACACGATACGGCATGCCCTGCTTTGCGGCGTCGATCGCCGGAACAACCCAGGCTTCGTCGACAGCAGGACGCGAGATCGGACGATCATTGCGACCTCCCTGCCAGCGAACGGCGCTCTCTTCGGTGGAAACGGCCAGCATCGGCTTCAGATCCAGACCGCCATCGAAGCGGACCTGCTCCAACAGATCGGCACGTCCGATTGCGGCTTCCAGGGAAGGCAGACCGTAACGGGCGAGAAGCTGCTGGACTTCCGAAGCGAGCTGCTGGAAGAACTGAACCACATGCTCGGGCTTGCCGCGGAACTTTGCGCGGAGCTCAGGCTTCTGCGTGGCAATGCCGGTCGGGCAGGAGTTCAGGTGGCACTGGCGCGCCATATCGCAACCCAGAGTCACCAGCACTGCCGTTCCGAAGGCAAACTCGTCCGCTCCGAGAAGCGCAGCGACCAGGATGTCGCGGGCCGTCGAGAGACCACCGTCAGTACGCAGACGGACGCGTCCACGCATGCCGTTTTCGATCAGCACCTGCTGAGCTTCGGCCAGACCAAGCTCCCACGGGTTGCCCGCGTACTTGATCGACGACAACGCCGCTGCACCAGTACCACCGGTATTGCCGGCGATCACGATGTAATCGGCATACGCCTTGGCCACGCCCGCGGCGACGGTTCCAACGCCGCATGAGGAGACGAGCTTCACACCGACAGCCGCACGAGGATTGACGTGCTTCAGGTCATGGATGAGCTGCGCGAGATCCTCGATCGAGTAGATATCGTGGTGCGGAGGCGGAGAGATCAGCGGCACACCCGGCTGCGCGTGACGCAGACGAGCGATCAGGCCGGAGACCTTATGTCCAGGCAACTGCCCACCCTCACCAGGCTTCGCGCCCTGAGCGACCTTGATCTCGATCTCCTCAGCGTTGGCCAGATACTCGGCTGTAACACCAAAACGTCCGCTGGCGACCTGCTTGATCTTGTTGTTCAGTTTGCCGTGGATCGCCGGGGCCTCAACAATCGGCTCAGCGACAGCCACGCTGCCCTCACTCTCGTTGCGGGCCATGGTCACAACACCACCGCCAGGCGTACGGAAGCTGGAGACAGCCGGGCTCGGCTTGTAAACACCGGGATCTTCTCCACCCTCACCCGTGTTGGACTTGCCGCCAAGGGTGTTCATGGCCAGCGTAATGGTCGAGTGGGCCTCTGGGCTCAGCGAGCCGAGCGACATTGCCGACGCAATGAAGCGGCGGTACATCTTCTCCGGCGCTTCGACTGCACTGACAGGCAGCTCCGGTCCTGCAGGACGAATCTCCAGCAGATCACGGAGGAACGCGGGTTCGCGGTTGGCGACGTTCTGCGTATAGATCTGGAAGGCAGCAGCGGGGTCGGCAGCGGCGGGCACATTACGAGCCGAGCCCACAACCGTCTGCAGCTCCTTCACCAGCGGAGGAGCCCAGCCGTGCGGCTCGGTGCCGTCGGCGCGGCGGAACTTAACCCAGCCCGGATCAGTGAGATCTGTTCCAAGTTCTGCACCCCAAAGCTTGCGAAGCTGCTGCTCGATCTCGGCAAAGCCGATGCCCGAGATAGGAGCCGGCGTCTCCGGGAAGCACTTATCGACGACACTGATGTGCAGACCGAGGATATCGAAGAGATGGGCCGAGCGGTAGGAGTCGACGACCGAGACACCCATCTTCGACATGATCT
>JAEKKE010000439.1 GCA_019510535.1 Acidobacteriota bacterium | reverse complement strand
ACTGGCGGCACCAGCTCTCCCAGAACGACGCCATCTCTTCGCTGCTCAGCTCGCGCTTATCGCTCTTCTTGAAGACATACTTGCCCGTCTCCTTGTTGTAGAACTCAGACGAAGCGGGATCGAGCGCGATGGCGATCTGCTCACCGGCCTTGTATCCGGCCAGTTCGATCGCTTCGAGGATCACTTCGATGGCCTCAACGTTCGACTTCAGCGAAGGAGCGAAACCGCCCTCATCACCCACAGCCGTGTTCAGGCCCTTCTTCTTGAGCACGCCCTTCAGCGTATGGAAGACTTCGGTGCCCCAGCGCAGTGCGTCAGAGAAGCTCTCCGCGCCGACGGGCATGACCATGAACTCCTGGAAGTCCACCGTGTTGTCGGCGTGCGCGCCACCGTTGAGGATGTTCATCATCGGTGTGGGCAGAATGCAGGCATTCACGCCGCCGAGGTAACGATAAAGCGGTAGTTTGAGCTGTGCGGCTGCGGCGCGTGCGGTGGCCATGGAGACGGCCAGAATGGCGTTGGCGCCGAGCTTGCTCTTGTTCTCAGTGCCGTCGATGGCGATCATGGTCGCGTCGATCAGGCGCTGGTTGCTGGCGTCCATGCCGGCCAGCTCTGGAGCGAGGATGCTCTCGACGTTCTCGACCGCCTGCAGCACGCCCTTACCGAGGTAAACCTCTTTGTCGCCGTCACGCAGTTCAACAGCCTCATGTTCACCGGTAGATGCGCCCGAGGGCACAGCGGCGCGGCCAAGCGCGCCACCGGCGAGCAGGACATCGGCCTCAACGGTCGGATTTCCACGCGAATCCAGGATCTCGCGGGCGTGAATGGAAACAATCTCGGTCATCTCTCTCCTCAAATCTGTAGACAGCACGCCCGAGGGGCGCACAATGCGATGGGCAAGGCGGTCGTTGAGTTTCGGACGGCGATCGACAGCGATAGCGCTGCCACCCACTCCGGCGATCATCTCGACAAGCTCTGCCATACGGAATAACTCTCGTTTCTAGAAAATTTTAGCAGCCGAAAACCGCCCAGTGGATTGACCACCCCAGCTTTAACGGTGCCGTAGCAGTGTTTGCAACCAAGGTTCCCGGGTGGTCACATCCGCAACCTATGGGGCTACGCTTGGTCTATAGAATTGCGCTTCTTGCGCGCGCGAGGTTTTATGTCCGTCAAGCACTCTGTATCCACCGCTGCCCTGCTTCTGTCGATTGCGCCACTGTTTGCGCAGCAAAGCGGCGTGTCCGTGCCCCCCAATGAGGACTACACGCAGGATGCCGCCCCGCAGAAGCCCAGCGCAGCCAAGCCGGTCGCCACGGTCCCGCCTGCCCTTGGCGAGGCGGCTACGCCTCCTCCGGCTCCGGTTCAGACAATGCCTGCTCCCGTTGCCGCTCCCAAGCCGGTACCGGCAGCCCCTGCTCCCACCGCTGTCGCTGAGCTGAAAACGCATACCGAAGCGGACCCTGATAGCGGTGTCGTGACCTACGTCCCCTCCCCCAAAGGTGAACTTCCACAGGGCACGTTGATCCGTGTGCACCTCAACGATGAGATCTCCACAACCGATACCCCGCTCGGTGCTCCCTTCCACGCCCGAATTGCTCAGGATGTCTCGCGTGATGGCCGTGTCATCATCCCCGCCGGTGCAGAGATGGTCGGGCGCGTGACAGAAGTACGTGGCGGCAAGCGCATCCGCGGTGCAGCCCTGATTCACCTGGAACCGCAGCAGATCAATCTGCCTGACGGCACGCACTTCGTCGTCCATGCCCAGGTCATCGATACCGACCAGCAAGGAAACGCTCGTATCGGCAGCGAAGGCAACATTGTCCGCCGCGACCATGCCAAGGGAACTCTGGCTGCGGTGGGACTCACCACCGGGGGCGCCACTGCGGCAGGAGCCATGGTTGGCGGCGGTGTGGGAGCTCTGGTAGGCGCGGGTATCGGTGCCGGCGCCTCGACGGTGGTCTGGCTGAAGCAGGACCGCCAGCTCACCATCATGAAGGACTCTACTATCGACTTCGCCTTGAGCGTGCCGATGATGACCACGCCACTGCACAACTAAAGACTGGTGAAAGAGAGCAAAGCCAAGGGGCCGGAATATCCGGCCCCTTGGCTTTGCGTTGAATGGTTGAATCGTTGAATGGTTGTTCGTAGATGGTGATACTTTCAACCTAATCTTCGGACGTTGCTGAGCAGGCGCTTCCAGTTCTTCTGGTTTCTCCGGAAGCTCTTTTTCAGGTCTTCAAGAATTCGCTCGAAGTCTGCGTGACCACGCATCTTGCTCCATGCCGGGTTGATTGAGAACCAGGGATAGTTCTCGTTCCCCAGGTAGATGGCGCGACGCAGCCAGTGCAAAGCTTCACTCTCATCGCCTTCTACCGCGAAGTACGTAGCCAGGCGATAGGCCATCTCGGAGTCCGCTTCAGCGGCCGCCAGTGTCTCGTCCAGAATGAAGGTCGAGGCTTTCTGCCGGTCGCCAAGCTGCACGTAGCACATCGCAATCGTCGGTGACATGATGCGCAACGACGGATCGTCCGCAACCACCGACTCCAGTGTCTCTACGGCCTTCTGCAACTCTCCCCGGCGCATCAACTGATATCCCTGGGTGATGCGCAGCAGAGCGTGATCGGGCTGCAGTGTCAGGCCCTTCTGAATTTCATCACCGGCCAGCTCCAACTGGTTCTGGTATTGATACACGCGGGCGCGATGGTTGTAGATATTCGGGGCTCCCGAGGGATTGAGGCGGAGGGCGGTCGAGAACTGATCGAGCGCTTCTTCGTACATGCCATCGAGCCGCAA
>JAEKKE010000329.1 GCA_019510535.1 Acidobacteriota bacterium | reverse complement strand
CTACTGGAAGTAGTAGATGTGGGCGGTGTTCCGGCGTTTGAGCGGCACCCAACCTGAGTGTCACCGCATCAAATAATTGATTCGGTGATGGTCTGAAGTACCGAAGGCACCGCGAACCCCGGCGGATTAACTGCCGGGAGATATCCGGTGGGCTGCAGGGGGAACATGTTCGAACGGTATACGGAGAAAGCACGGCGGGTGATCTTCTTCGCCCGGTACGAGGCCAGTCAGTTTGGGTCACCTTACATTGAAACGGAGCACCTGTTGCTGGGCCTGCTCCGCGAAGATAAGGCGCTGACGAACCGTTTTCTGCGGTCGCACGCCTCAGTTGAATCCATTCGCAAGCAGATTGAAGGACATACGACGATTCGGGAGAAAGTCTCGACCTCGGTCGACTTGCCCCTTTCCAATGAATGCAAGCGGGTTCTGGCCTATGCCGCCGAAGAAGCAGAGCGTCTGAGCCATAAGCACATCGGTACGGAGCACCTGTTGCTGGGTCTGCTCCGCGAAGAAAAGTGTTTTGCCGCAGAGATTCTGCAGGAGCGCGGCCTAAGGCTGCCCGCCATCCGCGAGGAGCTGCAGCGCACCACCCAGGAGAAGCCGGCGCAACGTCAGCAGCAGCAGCGCGAGCAGTCGATGCTCGCCGAGTTCTCACGCGACCTGACCCAAGCCGCCATGGACGCCCAGCTCGATCCGCTGGTCGGCCGCGACTCCGAGGTCGACCGCGTCATCCAGATCCTCTGCCGCCGCACCAAGAACAACCCAGTCCTGATCGGCGAACCCGGTGTCGGCAAGACCGCCATCGTCGAGGGCCTGGCACAGAAGATCGCCGACGGCGACGTGCCCAGCTTCCTGGCAGACAAGCGCGTCCTGTCCCTCGACCTCTCACTCATCGTGGCCGGCACTAAATACCGCGGCGAGTTGGAGGAGCGCCAGAAGACCATCATGAAAGAGCTGATGGAGAATCAGAACTCCATCGTCTTCATCGATGAGCTGCATACTCTCGTCGGCGCCGGATCGGCCGAGGGCTCGCTCGACGCCGCCAACATCCTGAAGCCCGCGCTTTCCCGCGGCGAGATTCAGTGCATCGGCGCAACCACGCCGGCTGAGTATCGCAAATCGATCGAAAAGGATCGCTCGCTCGAGCGTCGTTTCCAGGCCGTCAAGGTTCCGCCGCCGAACGAGGAAGATGCCATCAAGATCATCATGGGCATCAAGGAGCGCTATGAGAAGTTCCACGCCGTCAGCTACACCGACGACGCGATCACCTTCTCCGTCTCGCACTCCAACCGCTATATTCCCGACCGCTTCCTTCCCGATAAGGCCATCGACCTGATCGACGAGGCCGGCGCCCGCGTAAAGCTGAAGCAGACCTCTCTGCCCGATGAGATCACCGAGGTGCAGAAGCGCATTAAGTTCATCGTGCACCGGATGGAGAACGCCATCGCGAACCACGAGTTCGAGAAGGCGCGCTTTTACTCGGACGAAGAACGCAAGGAGCGTGAGAACCTGCGCACGCTGCGCGACAAGTACCACCTGGATGACTCCTCCTCGGGCATCGTCACCCGCGAAGACATCGAGGATGTCGTCAGCCGCTGGACCGGCGTGCCGATCACGGCGATCAAGGAAGAAGAGACCCAGAAGCTGCTGCGCGTCGAGCAGGAGCTGCACAAGCGGGTTATCTCGCAGGAGAAGGCCATCAGCGCCCTCGCCCGCGCGATCCGCCGCTCGCGTGCCGGCCTGAAGAACCCCGGACGTCCTATCGGAAGCTTCCTCTTCCTGGGACCGACCGGCGTCGGCAAGACGGAGATGGCGCGCACCCTGGCGCAGTTCCTCTTCGGCAGCGAAAAGTCGCTGATCCGGTTCGATATGTCGGAGTTCATGGAGAAGCACTCCGTATCGAAGCTGATCGGTTCGCCTCCGGGATATGTGGGATACGAGGAGGGTGGCCAGCTCACCGAGCGGGTGAAGCGTTCGCCCTACTCCGTTGTCCTTCTCGACGAGATCGAAAAGGCGCATCCGGACGTCTTCAACCTGCTGCTGCAGGTCTTTGAAGACGGCCAGTTGACCGACGGTCTCGGCAATACGGTCGACTTCAAGAACACGATCCTCATCATGACGTCGAATATCGGCGCCAAGCACCTGATGAAGCGTGAGGGACTTGGCTTCCAGTCGAGCAAGGAAGATGTCGTGCTCGAAAAGATGGAAGAGCTGGTGAAGGGCGAGGTAAAGCGTACCTTCAACCCCGAGTTCCTCAACCGTCTGGACGAGGTCATCGTCTTCACGGCGCTCAGCGATAGCGACCTGATGCAGATTCTGGAGCTCCTGGTGCAGCAGTTGAATACCAACCTGGTGCACAAGGCGATCACCATCTCGGTCACCGACGAGGCGAAGAAGTGGATTCTCGACAAAACGCTGACCGACCGCACCTACGGTGCGCGTCCTCTGCGCCGCGCGCTGCAGCGCTATATCGAGGACCCGCTCTCCGAGGCGCTGATCGCAGGCAACATCGCCGTGCGGCCCGCATTCCTCGAGGTTTACCTCGAAGGCGACAAGCTCTTCTATCGCCCGGTTTCGTCAGAAGGCGAAGAGAAGCTTGCCGGCGCAGCTCTCTCGATCCCATAACAACGGCGTTCCAACCCAACAAAGCCCCGGGAACTTTTCCGGGGCTTTTTGCTTTTCTGATAGGTTTGGGTGAGCGCAGGGTACGTCATCAAACTCCTGTCAGTCAGCGCGGGGAGTTTGATGACGCACCCTAGGAACCACACTTGATTAATCGACGCGAATTTGGAACGCTTCTGCCTGCGCTGCTGGCGGGCCTGACGATAACGGAAACCGCCGAAGCAGCCGAGCTGAAAGAACTGGTGAGCGGCGGCTACAAACGAGGAGTCCTGAAGCCGACACCGCAGGCCGGACGAACCTCAGGGCCGATCCTAAGCCAAGGCTCCTGAAAGCCGACAACATCCGGCTGGAGATTCACTTTACCTCGATTGAACCGGGATCAGAACACGAGGCTGTGGGCACCCATCTGCATAGCGAGATCTGGCTCATCACCGAAGGCACACTAGAGCTGAACATCAACGGAACCCCGCATCTGCTCAACGCCGGAGATGTAGGGCTAGAGCATTTTTCCTGTTGCTGGGTATTCCGGAAGGGCGTACAGCGGCGTTTTCATTGCGGAAAACGCCCATAGATGCAGAAACCCTACACTACACCTACAGGAAAAATGCTCCATGCGTTGCCGGAGATCGTCACTATGTGGCGAACGCGGGCAAGACCCCGGCGTGGACCCGGGGTCCTGCAATCAGACTGATTGGTTTACATCAGTGTCTGGACAGATTTGACTGCCGCATTGACGGCGTCGCCTGCCGTATCGATGGCATCTTCCACCTGCGAGCGAGTCCGCTTGTAGAGCTTCTGCGACTCTTTCGCAACCTTATCGGCACGCCCCTTCAGATAATCGGCGGCGTCCTCAAGATAATCCCCTGCATCATCGATGCCCTTCCTCAGTTGGCGGCGAGTACGGTCGCCGGACTGCGGAGCATATAGCAGCGCCACAGTCGCGCCGGCAGCGACGCCGATTCCAAATGCGATCCAGATTCCTTTAGCGCTCATAATATTTTCCCTTTCTTGCACGGTGCGGGAACGTCATATCCCTGGTTACTGTGATGGACGAAGTTTCAGAGAGGTTGGTTCCTTGAAAAAGAGGGTCAGCTCTCGAAGTCCGCTACCGAAATAGCACCTTTGGGCCATCCACCTTTGTGGCATCGCTCCCCAAAAGGTGGAATGGCGATATGTACCATGACAGTACATCCTTAGATTGTTCTAATCATTCTCTCCCGGGCCACTGAGCAGCACAGTCCCCCGAAAGGACCACCATTATGACGCACGACCTCATTCTTGGCGCAGTCTTTGTTGCTATGCTCATCGGCCCTGCTATTGTTGCCGTTCGCGCCGGCGGTAAAAACTAGAGCGTTTCCCTGCAGGTGTAGTGCAAGGAAAACGCATCTATGGCCGTTTTCCGCAATGAAACGCCGCTGCTCGCCCCTCACGGGATACCCAGCAACAGGGATAACGCCCTAGCATCAGATTCGCCAATATTCAGGCGAGTGCTCCTTCTCAGAACGATATAGTCCGGCCGCCGCAGTTGGACGTACAGTGCAGCCATGCAAGATGTTTTTCAGGTAGGACTGTACCTCGTGCTAATTGGGCTCCCAGTAGTGCTCGCCTTTCGCGGCGGGCGCGAGAAGGTTGCAAAATCGACATCAACCGGTGAACTCCCGAGTTTGGAGAGTATGACGCTGACGCCCCGGCGCATCACTCGGAAGAAGCCCCTCACCCGCCACGCCGTCACTGCGATGCGACGCTAATCCAATCCGGCCAATCCCCTGGCCCGGATAAAGATCTTGGAAAACATCGCCGCGTTCAGCTTTCCAGTGAGCGTGTTCCGTAGCGAAGGGTGGTAGCTCGCGATCAGGTGCACGCCGCCCGGCAGAACGTACTCTGCACCGTGGCCGAAGGTGAAGCCTCGCTTGTTTGCGAGCACACCGGTATTAACCAGGTGAGCCAGATAACCGTCAAAGGCAATCTTCCCCAGGCAAACGACAACCTTTACCCGTTTGAGCGAGGCAATTTCCGCGGTGAGATGCGGCGAGCAGTTCCGAATCTCTTCCGGTGTAGGCTTGTCTCCTGGCGGCGCACATCGCACTACGGACGCGATGTAGCTGTGCTTCAGCTTCAGACCGTCGTTACGGTGCGTTGCCATCGGTTTGGAAGCCAGCCCCATGGCATGCAGTACCGGATACATGAAGTCTCCGGAACCATCTCCCGTGAAAGGGCGCCCCGTACGGTTGGCTCCATGGGCTCCCGGCGCCAGCCCGAGAATCAATATCCGTGCCTTCGGGTCTCCGAACCCGGGCACCGGCTTGGCCCAGTAGGTCTGGTCCAGATAAGCGCGCCGCTTTGTCTCTCCGATTCCTTTGCAGTAGGTACGAAGCCGCTCACACCGTTCGCAGGCGACAATTGATTGAACAACCTGATCCAGCACGGGCAACGATAAGCGGGAAGACATAAGGGATCCGCTTTAAGAATAGTGCAATCCCAGCTGTGGGATTGTAGATAGCCTAGGGGATCGGGCTGCGTATACTAGCCGGAAGTTATGTACGAGGAGAGCAACGGTTTGTCCGAAATCTTCCCTGCCCCCCGCAGCACTGGTTCTCAGTTTTTTCGTCTTCAGACTCCCCTGCGGAATGGGCTGCGGCATGGCCTGATTGCTCTTACCTTCTCAAGCTCGTTGCTCCTGCCAGGCCTAGGTTGCAAGCGAGGTGACGGTGCTGCGGCGTTGAAGCGTTTCGCCAGCACAGACGATTCTGTTCCGGCTCCGCCTGCTGCGCCAAAATTCGGCGGACAGGAAGCGTTGACCTTGAAGCGCCTTCAGACTTACACCGGCGAGGTCCCCGAGTTTACCGCGATCACTGTACTTCCCGGGCGTGGCATGGACATCGCATCCATCAAGGCGTTCCTGCCCGGCCGCGGCGAAACGGAACTTCTCAACGCTCCCTCTCTCAGCCAGATCGCAGCCCTGATGACAGGAACAGGTGCGGACAGTCATGGAGAAGCCAATGCGACCGCCGGAGGAGCCTTTCTTGTTCCCTTCGCCAATCCGCTTGCGGGCGCCGTCAGTGCCGACGGAAAGAATCTCGCCGTCAACGTACATGGGAAGAGCGTTTCCCTGCCTGTCGTAATCGATCCTGATCGTCCGGCCGCTCCCCCGATGGCCCGATTCGGCCTGTTGAGCCCGATGAGCACCTCGATCCCGCAGATCAACACCATGCCGGATGGAAGTGAAGGACGAGCGACCTATGAGACGGGCAACTTCGGCGGCCACTGGCCCGGCAAACTGCAGGTAACCGTATCAGCCCTGCTCAGCGGGAGAGCAATCGATCTGCTGATCTCCTCAACCAACATCGGTTCCGAGCCTGTTCCTGTCAGCAGCGGGTGGTATCCCCGGCTTGCCATCCCGAGCGGCAATCGCGCACAAGCCACCGTGCGTTTGCCTAAAACGTCAACCGCAGGTAATCTCAGCAGTTCCTCCGACGGCTTTAATGCCCGTCAGGGCAAAGCACTGGGAGCGCAGGATCTCGACGTCACTCTCGTCAATCCGAAGCCTTCCCTCTTCGACAACGGACCGACTGTCGAACTCCGCGATCCGGCGATCGATTATGGCCTCCGCGTCGTAGGTATGTCCGCTTCCATCAACGGCATACGGGTGCTTGCCCCCGCTGGAAAGAACTGGATTGTGGTTTCACCGGTTGCCAATCCGACCGATTCGTCCGGCAAGCCGCTGGATGCAGAAAATGCGAATGACCTGATGTTGGCGCCCGGCAAGACCCTGCAATGGAGGGTCCGCCTGGAGTTGTTCATGCCATCAACGCAGGTGAAGGCAGCCAACGATGCTTCCACGTTTACCCCCGTTTCGGCGCGGCCTTAGGGTGTCATCAAACTCCTGTCGCCAGCGTTGCGAGGGGCAAATTGCTCCAGACGAGGCCGACAACGAAGGATGGGCGAATTTGCGCCGCTACCCGTAGGGCCGGGGCAGATTTTCTTCACCCCAGCCAGCAAAGCTGACTGGGGACCCCGATTCCCGATCTCTTCGTCACTCGTCGTTCCAGTGGACCGGCCACAGTTCTCTCCTCGCTCCTAGACCTCAGAAAAATCTGCTCCCGGCGCTGACGGCAGGAGTTTGATGACACACCCTACAGCATTTTCCCTGTAGGCGTAGCGAAGGGCCTCCGCATCTATGGGCGTTTTCCGCAATGGAAACGCCGCTGCACGGTCCTCCCGGGATACCCAGCAACAGGAAAAATGCTCTAGGATAGAGAGAGTCGTTTCTGCGCGTCGAGTGGTCCTCTGACCCGGCGCCGCGACGGAGATTTTCAAACCCTGGAAGGCACTGTTTTGACCCCTACTGAGACCAACGAGTTGAACGCGGCGGAGACGCCTCAGAGCGAGACCCCGAGCACCGAAGCTGCAGCGCACGATCATACCCACGACCATGATCACGATCACGACCATGCGCACCATCATCATGATCATGGCCCGGTGCTGAATCCCGATCTCACGCGCGAGATCTCGGTGGAAGCGCCGGTCGAGGTTGTTGACGCTGCATTCGATAAGGTTGTCCGCAAGTTCCAGAAGCAGGCTCGCATTCCGGGCTTCCGTCCGGGCAAGGTTCCTGCCAACGTCATCAAACGCAAGTTTGCCCAGGACGTTCGCCAGGAGGTCATGGAGCAGCTTGTCAGCGAGCGCTTCCGCCTCGCGCTTGAAGAGCAGAACGTCAACCCGGTCTCGCAGCCGCAGATCGTTGAGCTGACCCTGTTCGAGGGCCAGCCACTGAAGTTCAAGGCTGCCTTTGAAGTGCTGCCCGAGATCGACATCACCGGCTACGACTCTGTAAAGGTAGCCAAGCCGTCCGTTGAGCTGACCGAAGAGGAATATCAGTCAGAGCTCGATCGCGCTCTGGACTCGCAGGCAACCATTGAGCCTGTTACGGACGACCGTACCCTGACGACTGGTGACCTGGCCGAGATCAGCTTCACCGGCGAGATCAAGCCGTTGGCACAGACAGTCGGCGAAGAGGGTCTGGAGAACGTAACTCCGTCGGAGCCCATCACCGGTGAAGATGTACCGGTAGAGCTCGGTGGCAAGAACACGCTTCCTGCCTTCAGTGATGCACTGCAGGGCAAGAAGCCGGGCGACGAGCTGGTTCTTGAAGTCGAATACCCTGCCGACTTCGGTGAGCCCCGCCTCGCCGGTAAGACCGTCAGCTATGACGTCAAGGTCAAGGCCATCAAAAAGAAGACACTGCCGGAGCAGAACGATGATCTGGCCAAGCAGCTCGGTGACTACGAGACATGGGATGAGTTCACCAGCAAGCTCCGCGAGCATGCTGCCGATCGCAAGAAGCACGCGCTCGAGAACGAGGCCAAAGAGAAGCTGGTCGAAGAGCTGATCGCAAAGTTTGAGTTCCCCGTTCCGGAGTCGTTTGTACAGCAGCAGATCGATGCCCGTCTGGATCGCGGCCTGCGCGCTCTGGCAGCCCAGGGCATGAAGGCAGAAGACATGCGCAAGCTCGACTTCAGCCGCCTGCGCGTCGCACAGCGCGAACAAGCTGTCGGCGAGGTCAAGGCATCGCTCATTCTTGACAAGATTGCCGCAACCGAAAACGTTGAGGTCAGCGATGAGGATGTGGATCGCGAGCTGCTGATTCTCTCCATCCAGTCGCGTGAGCCGCTGGAACAGTTGAAGCAGCGTTTGACGTCCGATGGCGGCCTCAATAGAATCCGGGAACAACTTCGTCGCGAAAAGACTGGGAACGTGCTCTACGACAAGCTGGCTTCGTAGGCAATCAACCCGCGCCCCTGGCGCCACTACAGGTAGAGAAGAGGAGAAGTATGGGACTTGTACCCATGGTGATTGAGCAGACGAGTCGAGGCGAACGCGCCTATGACATTTACAGTCGTCTGCTCCGCGACAACATCATCTTCCTGGGGACGCCGATCGACGATCAGATCGCGAATGTCATCATTGCGCAGTTGCTGTTCCTCTCTGGCGAAGACCCGGAGAAGGACATCATGCTGTACATTAACTCGCCCGGCGGCTCAGTCAGCGCCGGCATGGCGATCTACGACACGATGCAGTACATCAAGAACGATGTGCAGACTCTGTGCATCGGCATGGCAGCCAGCATGGGCGCATTTCTTCTGATGGCCGGCAGCAAGGGCAAGCGTTTTGCTCTGCCCAACTCTCGCATCCTGATTCACCAGCCGCTCATCATGGGCCACGGTATTCAGGGGCAGGCGACGGAGATCGACATCCATGCCCGCGAGATTCTTCGTCTGCGTGAGCGCATGAATACCATCATGGCGAGCCACACGGGTCAGACCTTCGAGCAGATCGAGCGCGACACTGACCGTGACTTCACCATGAGCGCCCAGCAGGCCAAGGATTATGGTCTGATCGACGATATTATTGATCGCACTCGCGGTTGATTTGAAATGCAAACCCAATCGGCGTAAAGTGAGACGCCCGGGGAGACGTCCCGGGCGTTTTTCCCATTTTGGTTATGGGAAATAAGGTCGATACCCGTTTCCAAAGGGACATGCGAAACGGGTGTAAACTGACAACAAGTTCCCCAGCACGTCCCGTTATAACCAGGAGTAGCCTTACCGATGAAAACATCACGGGGCTCAGACGAATCCCTACGTTGCTCGTTCTGCCATAAGTCGCAGGACGCAGTCGCCAAGCTGATCTCTTCTCCTTCTGACTATCCCCGCGCGTATATCTGCGATGAGTGTGTTGCGGTCTGCAACTCCATCCTCGAGGACGACCGTGGTGAAAAGCAGCAAGGCGCAGCTCCAGCGCACCTGCCCAAGCCCCATGAAGTAAAGGCCTTTCTCGATGAGTATGTCATCGGCCAGGACCTTACCAAGAAAAAGCTTGCAGTCGCTGTCTACAACCACTACAAGCGCATTCAGATGAACCGGACGCGCGGCAACGATGTTGAGCTGCAGAAGTCCAACATCCTGCTCGTAGGCCCTACCGGTTCGGGCAAGACGCTGCTGGCGCAGACCCTTGCGAAGATGCTGGATGTTCCCTTCGCTATCGTGGATGCGACTACGCTGACCGAAGCCGGATACGTGGGTGAAGATGTTGAGAACATCATCCTGAAGCTGCTGCAGGCGGCGGACGGTGACGTAGCGCGTGCCCAGAGCGGCATTATCTACATTGATGAGATCGACAAGATCGGCCGCAAGGACGAAAACCCCTCCATCACCCGCGATGTTTCGGGCGAGGGTGTTCAGCAGGCGCTGCTCAAGATTCTGGAAGGCACCGTTGCCAACGTTCCCCCGCAGGGCGGACGCAAGCATCCGCATCAGGAGTTCACCGCGGTCGACACCACGAATATCCTGTTCATCTGCGGCGGAGCATTCGTCGGTCTGGAGCGTGTCATCGCACGCCGCATAGGCAAGAAAGCCCTTGGCTTCAAGACCTTGACCGAGCCGGAGACGCCTGCCGGCGACATTACACCGATCCGCGCGCAGCGTGATACCGAGCTGCTGCGTCAGGCTGAACCGCAGGATCTGCTGAAGTACGGACTGATTCCCGAGTTCATCGGTCGTCTGCCGGTGCTTGGCATTCTGGACGAGCTGGACGAAGCAGCACTGATCGAGATTCTGACCAAGCCGCGCAACGCCATTCTGAAGCAGTACTCCAAGCTGTTTGAGTACGAGGGCGTCAAGGTAACCTTCACCGCCGAGGCGGCACAGTCCATTGCGCGGGAAGCTCTTGCCCGCAAGGTCGGCGCCCGGGGTTTGCGCATGATCCTGGAAGAGCTGATGCTCGATCTGATGTATAACGTGCCTGGCAACAAGAAGATCAAGGAGCTGGAGATCACGGCGGAGATGGTGAAAAACCGCGACCTGACGACCTCTCTCCCTCTGGAAAAAGCCGGCTAGAGCATTTCTCTCTAAATAGCCTGTTCTTCTACACTTTCGTACCCATCGCCGTGGCTCTTTCAAGCCACGGCGATTTTCTTTCACTTCAACAAAGCGACTTGCCCCGCATGTTAAGGCAAAGCGAATTACAATCATCGGAACGCCGCGGAACCAGTACCGCATCTCAGCTGTGCCCTGGCGCGTCTAATGGGAGGAATGACAGATATGAGCTCGAAAGAAGTCCTAAGCAGCGAGGTTCAAAAGCTGCCAATGATGCCCATACGCGATATGGTCATCTTTCCTCACATGATGACTCCGTTCGTCGTCGGCCGCGAGTCGAGCGTACGCGCGTTGGAAGAGGCGTTGAACGGCGATCGCCGCATCTTCCTGGCGACACAGCATGACGCCACGGTAGACGATCCCAGCGCCGACGATATCTACCAGGTAGGCACCATCGGCAACATCGTGCAAAGCGTCAAAATGCCTGATGGCAACATCAAGGTGCTGGTAGAAGGCATTGAACGCGCCCGCGCCACTGAACTCAATGACGAAGACGGTTTCTTTGTTGCCACGCTTCGCACGGGCCGCACGCAGCTTGAAGTGACTCCGCAGGTCGAAGGCCTGGTGCAGAAAGTGCACTCGCTTTTCGAGCAGTACGTCAAGCTGCAGCAGTCACTGAACTACGAGACGATGGCGGCCAGCGTTCGCCTGGACGAGCCCGCCAAGCTGGCCGATATGATCGCCGCCAACCTGCAGCTTCGCATCGACGAGAAGCAGGAGCTGCTGGAGGTCTTCGCTCCCGAGCTGCGTCTGTCGCGCGTTGCCGATACCCTGGAAACCGCGATCGAAAAGCTGAACATGGACCGCACCATCCAGTCGCGCGTGAAGCGCCAGATGGAGCGCGCCCAGAAAGAGTACTACCTCAACGAGAAGATCAAGGCGATTCAGAAGGAGCTGGGCCGCGGCGAGAAGAGCGAGTTCGATGATCTGAAGAAGAAGATCGAAGCCGCAGGCATGCCGAAGGAAGCCTTCGATAAGGCGATGCAGGAGCTCAAGAAGCTTGAAGCCATGCCGCCGATGTCCGCCGAGTCGACTGTTTCTCGCAACTATCTTGACTGGCTGCTGGCGGTGCCGTGGAAGAAGAAGTCCAAGGAGATCCGCTCCATTGAACATGCAGAGAAGGTCCTCAACCAGGATCACTACGGTCTGGATAAGATCAAGGACCGCATTCTCGAGTTCCTGGCAGTGCGTCAGCTCGTGAAGAATCCGAAGGGCTCGATCCTCTGCTTTGTCGGACCTCCGGGTGTCGGTAAGACATCGCTCGGCATGTCGATCGCAAAAGCCACCGGACGCAAGTTTGTTCGCATGTCTCTGGGTGGCGTACGCGATGAGGCTGAGATTCGTGGTCACCGCCGTACCTATATTGGCGCCCTTCCCGGCCAGATTATCCAGTCGATGAAGAAGGCGGGAACGAAGAACCCGGTCATCATGCTCGATGAGATCGACAAGATGGCCTCCGACTTCCGCGGCGATCCTGCTTCGGCCATGCTCGAAGTCCTCGACCCGGAGCAGAACAACAGCTTCCAGGATCACTATCTGGATGTCGAATACGACCTCTCGCAGGTGCTCTTCGTAGCGACCGCCAACGTGCTGCATACGATCCCCGGCCCCTTGCAGGATCGTATGGAAATTCTGCGCCTGTCAGGCTACACCGATATCGAGAAGCTCGAGATCGCGAAACAGTACCTGCTCAAGAAACAGCGCGAGGGTACGGGCCTGACCGAGAAGCAGGTCGTCTTCTCCGATGATGCCCTGCAGGACATCATCCGCTCCTACACGCGCGAAGCCGGCGTTCGTAATCTGGAACGCGAGATCGGTAATGTTTGCCGCAAGGTCGCTCGCCGCGTCGTAAAGAACGGGCCTAAACACAAGGAAGAGGTAACGAAAGACAACATCTCCGACTTCCTTGGCGTGCCTCGCTTCCGCGAGTCGCAGGTACAGGAGAAGAGTGAGGTTGGCCTGGTCACCGGTCTTGCCTGGACTGAGGTTGGCGGCAGCATTCTGCAGACCGAAGTACAGGTCCTGGACGGCAAGGGTAAGCTCACCACCACCGGCCAGCTCGGCGACGTCATGCAGGAGTCAGCACAGGCGGCCCTCAGCTATGTTCGTTCACGGGCGCACCACCTGGGCCTTAGCAAGGACTTCTATCGCAACATCGACATCCACGTACACGTGCCCGAAGGCGCCATTCCCAAGGATGGTCCGTCGGCCGGCATTACGCTTGCGACTGCCCTCTCCTCTGCCCTGACGAAGATTCCGGTACGCCGGGACGTCGCCATGACGGGAGAGGTCACGCTGCGTGGCAAGGTGCTGGCGATCGGTGGCCTGAAGGAGAAGCTGCTGGCCGCACATCGCGCCGGTATCTTTGAAGCGATCCTCCCGGCGGATAACCGGAAGGACCTCGCCGATCTCCCCGACCTGCTGAAGAACAGCATGAAGATGCATTTCGTCGAGAACATGGATGAGGTGCTGCAGATTGCCCTGGAAGGCAAGCTTCCGGATCTGAAGGAAGAAACGCCGGATGCGCTTGGGGTCCCGCTCACCGAGAGCGTCCAGCCGGTCGTTACCCATCAGTAAGCCTCAATAAAAGAAGCAAGAAGGCCGGGCAAGCGCCCGGCCTTCTTCTTTAGAGCATCTTCCCTGTTGCTGGGTCGCCCGAAAGTGGTGTGCAGTGGCGTTTTCATTGAGGAAAACGCCCATAGATGCAGAAGCCCTACACAACACCTACAGGAAAAAATGCTTTACCCGCTTTTTTAGACCGCCTTACGCGACCCGCCGATGAAGTGCATGATCAGCGAGATCACCGCAAAGATGAGCAACAGATGGATCAGGAAGCCGGAAACGTGCATCAGCGTAAATCCACCAAGCCACGCAAGAACCAGG
>JAEKKE010000512.1 GCA_019510535.1 Acidobacteriota bacterium | reverse complement strand
GCCCATCTCGTCTTCCTGATAGACCTTGATGATCTCATCGAAATTCCTTTCCGCCTTGAAACCCATGCTAGCGGCCAGCTGCGCGTCATAGCGCCCCGCCCAACCCAGCACGATTTTCGCAATGAAGGGATCCTCGACGCGCTTGATCAGCTTGACGGCGTCCTCGCCGGCCGCCTTGCGCAGTGCCTCGATTTCTTCGCCCACCGTGGCGGAGACACCGGGCATGGTCATGGAACGGCGCGGCCCCAGCGAAGAGGTGTCGATGGTGGCGGCGGTAATGAAGAAGCCGATAGCGGCGCGGGGGCTGGCGAACCAGTGGCGCACGTCATCGCCCACCGGCAGCGGCGCTTCCTGGCCCGCTAGCGGTTCGCGCAGGATACCGGAGAAGAAACTGGAAGCCGCCTTGTTGGGCTTGCCGGGACGAATGCAGATGGTGGGAAGCCGCACGCCAACGCCGTCGAGATAGCCTTTGCGGCTATAGTCGGCCAGCAGCAGCTCGGTCATCGCTTTTTGCGTGCCATAGCTGGAAGTGGGCGTGGTGGCGAGATTGTCCGGAACCGGATCGGGGAACGGGGGGCCGAACACCGCCAAGCTCGAAGCAAAAACAAAACGGGGCTTGTAGCCGCTCTTTTCGTTTTCCTGGCGGATGGCCTCGAACAGCGCCCAACTGCCGTTGAAATTGATCCGGTAGCCCTTCTCGAAATTGGCTTCGGCGTCGCCGGAAACGATGGCGGCGAGGTGAAAGATCACGTCCGGCTTGTCTTGGATCAGGGTAGCCGCGACGCCTTTCTCGGAAAAGTCCGCGACAATCGGCTTGGTCATTTTGGGTGCGCCCGCCGGGATCGGGGATTCCACCACATCGACCAAAGTCAGGGTTTGAATCGCTTTTCCGCCCAGCGTCTTGTCGGCGATCAGGCGCTCGACCAGCTTGCGGCCGATCATGCCGCCCGCCCCCGTAACCAGAATATTCATGACGTCTCTGTTTTTTCTGTTTCGGGGCGGACCATAGCGCAAGAATTTCTTCGGATCGCAATGAAGCGATCGAAAGCAGCGGGCGCATCGCCGCGTTTTGCCGCCGGCTGCAGCCGGGCAACCCGCATGCTGCACTGCATCATCAGATGAGACTTTTTCGCAGGTTTGGCGGCCTTTGACGCGCCTGTGACTGGGGGTTAGCGTCGCCGAAAACAAGGCCGGAATCGGCCGTCGGGGAAGGGACGTTTGCCGTGAAATTCATTGCCGCGCTGGCCTTTATCTGTTTTCCGTTCGCGGCAGCGGCGCAGGACGCCATTCCCAGCCCCTATGGCGCGCCAGAACATCAATGGGCGACGCCGCCCGCCGGTGGGCAGTGGGGTTCGACGGCTGGCATCCAGCGCGGCCCGCATGGCGAAATCTGGGCCATCGACCGTTGCGGCGCCAACAGCTGCGACGGCTCGGACCATGCGCCTATCGTTCAGCTCGATCTGAAGACCGGCAAGGCGATCAAGAGCATCGGCGCCGGGCTGTTCGTATTTCCGCACGGCCTGCATGTCGACCGACACGGCGATATCTGGGTCACCGACGGCGCCATCTCCAAGGACGGCAGCAAGGGCCTGCAGGTAATCAAGCTGTCGCCGGACGGCAAAGTGCTAATGCGGCTGGGCACCGCCGGTCAGCGCGGCGATGATCAGACCCATTTCCAGTCACCCAGCAATGTGATCACCACCGCCAGCGGCGAGATCTTTGTCACTGACGGCCATGCGCCGATCCAGCCTTTCATTCCGGCCGGCCTCGATATGCGAGTGATGAAGTTCGATGCCAGCGGCAAGTTCATCACCCAATGGGGCAAGGCGGGCTCAGGCCCCAGCGAGTTCAACAATCCCCACGCCTTGGCGCTGGACGGCAGGGGCAGGCTTTATGTCGCCGACCGCGCCAACAACCGCATCCAGATCTTCAGTCAGGACGGCAAGCTGATCACCGAATGGAAACAATTCGGACGCCCGTCCGGCTTCTATATCGCTGGCGACAAGCTTTATGCGATTGACGCTGATTCCACCGAAGCCATTCATCCCGGCGGCTGGAAGAAGGGCGTGTGGATCGGCAGCATCTCCGAGGCCAAGGCCCAGTATTTCGTGCCGGACGATCAGGCGGGTGAAGGCGTCGTGGTCGGCCCCGACGGCAATATGTATGGCGCGGTGAATGTCGTGCCGCGCGGCATTACCCGGTATCTCAAACAATCAGCTTCAAAGGAGAAGCGGTCATGAGTGACAGCAGACGAAATTTCCTCCTGAAATCCTTCTCGGCGACCAGCGCCGCCTGGCTTGCCGCCAATTGGCCGGCTGAAGTCGCGGCCGCCGAAAAAGCACAAGGGATGGGCGCCTTCACCTATCTCACCCGCGAACAGGCGGCGGATGTGGACGCCATGGCAGCCCAGATTTATCCCACCACCGACACGCCGGGCGCACGCGAAGCCCAGGTGATCTATTTCATTGACTTGGCGCTGGTGACCTTCGCCCAGGACAAGCAGGACATCTGTGCCAAGGGCCTGGCCGATCTTCCCAGCCATACCGGCGGCAAGGCCTTCGCGACGCTGCCCTCCAACCAGCAGATCGCGGTCCTGACATCGATCGAAAAGACGCCCTTCTTCAAGGCGGTGCGCGACCTCACCATCATGGGCATGTTTGCCTCGCCCCAGCATGGCGGCAATTACAAGAAAGTCGGCTGGACGCAGATCGGCTACGACGACAGCCTCAATTTCCGCGCCCCGTTCGGCGCCTATGACAAAGCCTGAGGGAGAGACAGATGAAAAAATTCAAGCCCTCGGAAGAAGTCGACTTT
>JAEKKE010000511.1 GCA_019510535.1 Acidobacteriota bacterium | reverse complement strand
GCAATCGTAAACGCATAAATGGAGGCATAGAAATTTGCGGACATCGTGCTTCCGTAGTGCAGCCAACCGCGCATGACAGCGATGGAATGCAGCGAGGAGAGGATGGATCCGGCAAAGAAACCGATCATGGCGCCGCGTTCCGAAGTTCTGCGGGAGAAGATTCCCAGAAGAAATACTGCCCAGAACGGCGCCGCAAAGACGGAAAAGATCAGTTGCACGTGCTCCATCAAGTTGGCGAAGAGGAAGTTGAGATACGACGCAAACAGGCTGACGATAACCGCAAAGAGCACGGCCACCCGTCCCATCGTCAGGTAGTGCCTGTCAGACTTTCCGGGGCGAAGCACCTGATGGTAGATATCCTCGGTCCACAGCGCGGCAAATGCCGAAACGTTCGATGCCAGCCCCGACATCAGACTCGCCGCAAGCGCCGTGATCCCAAGGTCAGTCAGCCACCGGCCATAGAGCAAGGTCATCAGGGATGGCAGCGCCCGGTCATAGCGGTTCAGGTTCGGCACCAGACCGTAGGCCACCAGGCCCGGCACGATCACAATCATGGAAAAGATGTGTTTGCCGAAACCCGCCCACAGCGGCACCTGTCTCGCCTCAAGTTCCGTACGAGCGGTGAAGGCACGCTGCATGAGCACAAAGTCAGTGCACCAGTACCCAAAGCTGAGAACGAGGCCAAGGCCGACAGCAACACCGAGCACATCCATCGGAGCGTGTGGAGCAACCAGCGGCAGACCACGCCAGAGATGCACACGATTACCAAGGGCCCAGGCGGGAAGCGTTCCGAAGCGGTGCGCGCTGAGGATCGCCAGCGGAAGCAGGCCCGCGACAATGACAGCAAGCTGAAAGATCTCGTTATAGATGGTGGCTCGAATGCCACCGAGCAACACATAGATCGTCAGTGCGATAGAGCAAAGCGCTATACCGTATTCGAATGGAAGCGACATGGTCGCCGCCAGAACCTGCGCGACAGCGTACTGGCTGATGCCGGCCAGAAGCAGCAGCATGATCGCGGTGATGCATGCGTTGATGAGGCGCATGCGCGGGCCATAGCGGAGCAGAAGATATCCCGGCACGCTGGTGATGTTGTTTCGCCGATAGATCGGCATCATCCAGAGCGCGAGAAAGATCATGGCCGGGATGGCGCCCACCCAGTAGAAATGAAGCGCCTGCGCTCCATATTGAGCGGCCATGGCGCTAAGTCCCACAATCTCAAGGGCGCCGCAGTTGGTCGCGATGTAGGCAATGATCACCGCCCACAGAGGCATGACGTGGGTCGCGTTCAGATACTCGTTGACAGAGACATTCCGCCGTTTCGAGAACCATCCGATGAGCATCGTGACGACCAGATAGGCAGCAAAGAAAGCGAGATCGGCGCCCAGAGGCCTTCCGGATTGCATGCTCAACGCTTGCTCTTTTTCTTCGGCGCACTCTTCGGTCTCGCGGTACTTTCGCGGACGATCAGTTGTGTGGGAACGGAGAACTCAGCACCCATTCGCTCGAGATTCTGTTTCGTATAGTTCATTGCCTGCAGACAGGCTGTCGCAAGCCGCTTGCGCGGAATGCGGATAGTGGTAAGCGGCGGCTGCACGACTTCACTCAGAAAAAGGTCGTCGACACCGACGATCGAAAGGTCCCGCGGAACAGCCAGGCCGAGCCGATGAATGCCGAGCGCCGCACCCAAAGCGGTAAGGTCGTTCGCGGTAATGATCGCGGTTGGGGGAGCAGGAGTCTTCATCAGCGACACAATCGCAGCTTCTCCACCCGTGACCTGATAGTTCCCACGTCGTGTCAGCCCTGGATAGAAGGTCAGACCCGCGCCTCGTATTGCCTGTTCGAACGCATTGGCGCGCACTTCGGAGGTATGTGGGCCTTTGGTGCCGCCGATGTACCCGATCCGTTTATGTCCAAGGGTTTTCAGATGCTGCACGGCTTCGGCGAAGCCGCGCTCGTAGTCAATGGAGACGTCGCTACAGCCGATCTGTACCGTCCGGCGGTCCACGGTGACCAGCGGAATCTGGCGCAGAAGCAACGGTTCTGCCGCACCTGTATCAAACTCAGAGGAGACCAGGACAGCGCCATCAACCTGCCGCATCAGCATCCGCCGGACAGATTTCACCAGTTTGTCTGAGGTCTGTACGATGATGGGCAGCACTTCGTGATCGATGTCGATGAGCAGATCTTCGAAGGCGCCTACGAACTCGCCGAAGAACGGGTTTTGAAGATCTGGGAGGACCAATCCGTATGTTCGACTGCGGCCATACTTCAACATCGCCGCACTGGGATTGGGAATGAATCCGGCTTCGCTGACGACGTCTCTGACTTTCTTAGCGGTGTCCTCGCGGACCAGGGAGGAACCGCTCAGGACACGCGAAACGGTGGCACAAGACACGCCTGCGCGCCGAGCGATCTCGCGCATATTCACAGGTCCCAAAATACCCACCGTTACCCGTTCCTAGACAAGGCCAATCCTCTACATCCGAACTTGCCGCACAGACACTTCTGGCGATCGATCAGGGCTTGTAATAGCTAGTTTTTATACGATATCATCGGGCTCAAAGTTTCATGTCACAGCGGAAATATCTGTATTAATTCAATGAAGTACGATGCTTCATTCCAGGCGGTTTCAGCTTCACGACGTGCTTTCCTACGCGGCGCTTCGTTCAGCAGCAGCCTGGCATTGACCGGTTCCGCGATACGCCCAGCCGACAAGACCATCGTCGTGACCTTCGGCGGTGGCGCCCGCGATGAGGAGACCTTCGCGGAAGAGGGCCAGGCGAATATTCCCAACCTGCTCCACACCCTGCTTCCTCAAGGCACATTCTTCACGCAGGTTCGGAACGCCGGCATTCTTGGTCACTATGTCGCAACCGCGAGCATCGTCACCGGTGTTTACGAACGGTTCAACAATTTCATTGCCCAACCGCCACCGAATCCTACCCTCTTTGAGTATTTCCGCCGGGAGCTGCGGCGGCCGGAAACCGATGCATGGGTGATTGCCCCCAGCAACGGCTTCCAGAAGATCGGCAGCAGTAGCGCCAGCGGCTTCGGTCCCCAGTTCGGTGCAGGTGTCATTCTGCCGAAACGCCTGCTGAGCGCCGCTTCACGAAACACCCCCAATCTATTCGATAACGATCAGTTGCAGCATTTCCTGCAGGACAACTACGAGATGCCCTCGTACGACATCTCAGCGACCGCGCAGGATAACGAGATGCATCTGGATACGCTGGAGTCGACCTTGCGGCTCTCGGTGCAGGACTTCGTGCAGCACGCCAGGACCCTGGACAGCGCCGACGAGCTCTCCATCTTCATTGCCAGGCGGCTGATGGATCAGCAGGCTCCCTCGCTCATGATGTTGACCCTGCACGATATGGACGTCGCCCACTCCGGAGCGTTCTCGCTGTATATTGACGCGATTCAGCGTGCTGACCGTCTCTGCGCTGAGCTTTGGAAGGCTGTACAGTCCCATCCTGAATATAAGGACCGTACGACCGTCTACATCATGCCGGACTTTGGCCGCGATGCCGATGATGATCCAGCCGGCAATGGATTCCAGCACCACCGCACCGGCAGTGCGATGGCTCGCACCACCTGGCTGCTTGCCCTCGGACCTCATGTCCGTCAGAACACCGTCGTTGATCGCGCGATTGAGTCTATTGATCTGGTGCCGACCATCGGTTGCCATCTTGGCTTCAGCACCAACTCGCCGGGCCGGTGCATTGAGGAGCTGCGATGACACCGGATCAATTGCAGCCGTCGTCGTTCGACCTCTATCCGCCGCTGGCGCGCAGCTTCGCGGTGGAGCACCTGACCCTGCTGCGGCAGTTACCGCTTACGATCTGCCCGTCGTTCCTGGCGCAGATCTCCGATCTCGATACTCGTTTCCCCATTGAACGGAAGACGCTGGCATGGCAATGCGATTCCCTTGCGGCTCTTCCGCAGGCAAAGCGCGATGCCCTGCTTGCTCCACTACGCGCCATAGCAATGGCGCCGGAGCTGGAGAAGCTGGACTGGGTTAACTCTCCGGCGGCTTTCGTAGAGCGCCTGAGCGCACATCTGTGGTCTACCGGGCAGATCAACGGCTTCCATGATGCGTCGCGAGAGCTCTTTGCCGCCATTCCAGATCAGCCGAATGAGGCCACGCGGCTCGCACTGATCGTTGTCGGGCAGGGCGCGGATACATCCCGGGCATCGATTCTCAGCAAGCTTGCGCGGAAGGGTATCCGCTTGAACGGGGTGAACCCAGCGACCGCGCAGCAGCAACTGCTGGAAGCATTTGCGAAACACGCGGCGAAAGGGCAAGAGGCCTACGCGCATTGGTATGTCGACGGCGGCCAGCCGTGGGTGCTGCCTGAGAGTGTGCGGGCTTCCGCCATCCAGGTCAGCTATCCCCAGCTCTCTCCTTTGCGGAAACGTGTGCTGGAGCGTATGCAATCGATCCTTAACACGAACCAGGCCAATGCCGAGAAGATGCGCAGCGATCTTGCAGCGATTGCTCCGACTGAACTGCGAAGCGGACAGGTCGCATCCGATCCAATTCTGCAGCGCTTCTATACCGAGCTGTTCACATCGGGCTCGGGCACACAGATCTTCAGCACCTCGTTCGTGCAGTGGGCCGGACGCGAGCTTGCGCGCCGTGCACAGCCGCACACCGTGTTGCTGCGGTATACACCGCGCCAGCGTCATCGCGGCTTCAACGAGATGGTGAGCGATCCGGAATCGAAGGTGCTGGATCCGGAAGGCTCGCTGGTCGATGCTGAGATGGACGCGTACTACAACTGGATCGAGATGGGCCGTATTGCAGCGCCTGGCAAACTTACGGTGCTGGCGTGGGTAGAGGGTAGTTCCAAGGCAGTGATGGTCAGCCCGAAGACAAAGCCCAATACGATCTCCAATCAGGCTGTCACGATCGAACAGGCCCTGGCGTCGTTCGCGGTGGTTTGAGTTCAGAGAGCCTGGACCGGATTGCTGGCTCCATGTCTAAACAGTCGTTGGGTGGGAGCAGCGGGCTTCAGCCCGCTGATAAAGTGCAAAAGATAAATGGGCTTTAGCCCTGGGCCTTCTCTGGCTGTGAGGAAAAAGCCCAGGGCTTCAGTGTGTGCGTGAGAACCGGATCAGGGGAAGGGGATGTATTGATCTGATTTGGTTTTGGATCTTTTTTTGTCTTGCAGG
>JAEKKE010000719.1 GCA_019510535.1 Acidobacteriota bacterium | reverse complement strand
GCCGCGCTGGAAGGAAACTACAACGCCGTTCCGAAGGATCCGGAGATGCCGGTCGATACCCTGCGTAAAGCACTCCGCGGCGCGCAGGTTGTCTACGCTGAGGGCGCGCCTTATGCGGATGGAGCTCCGCTGCCGGTTCTGTCCACAATGTTTCGCACAGCGGCTACCGGTGGCCCCAATGGCCTGAAGGCCGAGTATTTCAACGGTGTTGAGGGAGACATCTTCGCAGGCAAACCTGCCGCAGTGCGACAGGACTCACGGATTGATTTTGACTGGAACTCACTCCGCAGGCCGGCGACTTCGAGTTCAATATGCGGCTGGCGCACTGTTATCCATGCGGCGATGAAGAGCGTTATCGCGTAACCATCGATGGCCGCGAGGTGGCAAACTTCTCAACCCCAGCGAAGGACTTCCGCGAGAGCACCACACCGCGCTTCCATATTCGTTTTGAAGATACCAAGCCGCATGCCATTGAAGTGACCTATGTGCACAAGGCTCCGCTCTTTGGTGGAGGCCTGACGATGGAGTGGGTGCCTCCGGCTGGCCTGCTGCAACAGCAAGCGGTAGAGGCGTCGCGGGATGCTGATCTGGTAATTGCGATGGTCGGTCTTTCGCCGGAGCTTGAAGGCGAAGAGATGAAGATCAAGGTGGTGGTGGTCGTGCTGATGAACGGTTCCGCGCTTGCCGCACCCTGGGCGCAGGAGCATGCGAACGCGATTTTGGAGGCATGGTATCCCGGGGAGTTCGGCGGCAAGGCGATTGCCGATACATTGCTCGGCGTCTATAACCCCGCAGGCCGTCTGCCGGTGACCTTCTATCGGTCAGTCAGCGATCTGCCTGCGTTTGACGACTACGGAATGAAGAACCGCACGTACCGCTATTTCCAGGGCACGCCGCTTTATGGTTTTGGATACGGTCTCAGCTACACGAGCTTTACCTACTCCGCAGCCAGGGCCGCGACCAGTGATCTGCACGCCGGCGATCCACTGAAGGTCGAGGTTACGGTCACGAACAGCGGCAAGCGTGCGGGAGAAGAGGTGGCGCAGCTCTATCTGCTTCCGCCGGCGGGAGGCAATGGTGGTCTGTCGCCGAAGCTGCAGCTTGAGGGCTTTCAGCGCATTTCGCTCAAACCGGGCGAGGCACGCAAGCTGGCGTTTGAGCTCTCGGCGCGCGATCTCTCACAGGTCGATGGCGACGGTAATCGTGTTGTTCTCCCTGGCGAGTACTCTATAGCCATCGGTGGATCGCAACCGGGCGCGCAATCGCAGACCGTGAGCTTCCGGATCAGTGGAAGCCACCC
>JAEKKE010000510.1 GCA_019510535.1 Acidobacteriota bacterium | reverse complement strand
TCAAAGCATAACTTCCGTTATGTGCCGAAGATGAATGGCCCGGATCTGATCAAGAAGCTCCGCGCCCAGTTGGATAAGAATGGCTACAAGGATGTAGAGATCAAGCTGATCGGGGATGTGCCGTGGTCACGGGGATCGTCGCCTGACACCGATATCTCCAACGCGCATAAGAAGGCAGCCGAACTGCTCGGCGTCACTGCTGACCGCAATGGTCCGTTCATGATGGCATCGCACTATAACTTCCTCGGTGAAGACAAACCGCTGGGTGTTTCGCAGGCGGAAGCGACCGGCGGCTACTGGCCCTCTTACCTCTTCGCCGATGGAGAGGTCGGCCAGAAGGTCGGCAGCATCTCCATTCCGATGGGTATGGGCGCTCGCGGTGGACAGGGCGGACGCGCTCACGCCGCCAATGAGTACTATGCGGTTGAAGGTTCCAAGTGGGATAACGGCATGGCTGGAGCCGAGAAACTGGTCGCGGCCAGCATGTACTACTACTCTCAGATCACGACGGTTCCACCGAAGCCAAAGACATCCGCGGCCTCGAAGTAAGTCTCAACCAACGTAACGACCTCCAGCAGCGTCTTTCAGGGCGCTGCTGGAGGCCCATACACAGAAAGAGACATCGTCATGAATCCTGTGATTTCCGTTCGTAGCCTATCCGGGCAAGTTCGTTTCCGTCATTGGCCCTTCCGGTTCCGGCAAATCGACACTGATGCATATTCTCGGCTGTCTCGATCAGCCGACCAGCGGGCAATATTTTCTCGATGGCCGCGATGTCTCCCGTCTGAGCGATGATGAGATCTCACTCGTCCGGAATAAGCAGATCGGCTTTGTCTTTCAGGGATTCAATCTGCTTACCCGCACGTCCGCGTTGGAAAATGTAGAACTCCCATTGCTGTACGGTACCGGGAACGTCTCCGCAGCAGAACGCCGAAAGCGAGCCATGGCTGCACTGGAGTCTGTCGGTCTGGAATCGCGCTGGGACCACCATACCAATCAGCTTTCAGGCGGTCAGCAGCAGCGTGTTGCTATTGCGCGCGCTCTGCTCAACAATCCATCTATCCTGCTGGCCGATGAGCCCACCGGCAATCTCGATAGCAAGACCTCGATCGAGGTGATGGAGATCTTCCAGTCGTTACAGCGTGAGCGGGGCATCACCATCGTGCTCATCACCCACGAGTTGGACGTAGCCGCCTACGGCTCACGCATCATGACCTTCAAGGATGGCAACATCCTTTCCGACGTCGCGAACGACAGCCGGCGTCACGCCAGCGGGGAACTGGAGAGCCTGCCGGTTCCAGCAGAAGGAGTGCTGTAGTGGTTTTCCCTAACGCGCTTGTGATTGCGTGGAAGGCGCTGCGCCGTAACCGGATGCAGACCGCCTTGACCATGTTGGGCATGACCATCGGTGTGGCCACTGTGCTGACCATGATCGCTCTTGGCAGCGGCGCGCAAAAAGCAATTCAGGATCAGGTCAAGGCAGCCGGCATGAATATGCTGCTGGTCACCGCAGGGAACTACCAGGCCCAGCGGGAGCGTCCGCCGGACGATGCTATCGAGATGGGGCGTCTCTACAATCCGGAGATTGAGATGCAGCCACATCTGCAGCTCGCGATGTTTCATCCGGAAGACGATCCGTTTGCAGTTCACGACCACCCAACCTCTCGCCAGCGTCTTGGCGATGCAGAGGCTGGCCTCGGAGCGGCGGCGACGCTGACCCTCGATGACGCCGAAGCTGTCCGCAAGATCAAAGGTGTGCAGCACGCGGTCGAGGGCATCCACGAAAACGTGCATGTCGGCAGCGGCGATAGGCGCTGGTTCACGCGGGTACACGGCGATGGCAGTGCACTGCCGGAAATCCGCAGGTCCTGGAAGTTCACGCATGGCGGATTCTTCAGCGCAAGACAGCAGCGGAATAAGGACCAGGTTGTCGTGCTGGGAAGCATCGTCGCGGCGAAGCTTTTTGGAGATAAAAGTCCCGTCGGCGAAACAGTTACCCTGTGGAAGCAGCCGTTCAAGGTCGTAGGCGTAGTCACCAGCGCGAGCTGGATGGTGACCCCCGAAGCCGGAGATGACCAGTTTGATGCGGTCTATATTCCGGTAACGACCATGCAAAGTCTGCTCAATCTCTCCAAGCTCAACGACATTACCGTAACGACCGAGTCGACAGGGGATGTAACCCGCGTCGCCAAGACAATCACAACTGTGTTGCGCTCGCGCCACGGTATCGATAGCAATCATCCCGACGACTTCACTGTAACCAGCCAGGCAAGTAAGGCGCTCCTCAAAGGCGGTCTTCGTCCGGACGTAGCGCAGGCTGTCACCGGAAATGTCGGTGGTCTGGAAAAGGTTACGCTCGATCAGCTTGGCAAGACGCTCGACAAATCCAGTAAAACGATGACAGCCCTACTGGCCAGCATCGCGACCGTTTCGTTGATTGTTGGCGGCATCGGCATCATGAACATCATGATGCTCTCGGTCACGGAGCGCACCCGCGAGATAGGCATCCGCCGTGCGGTCGGTGCGCGCGAAAAGGAAGTTCTGATGCAGTTCATCTACGAGTCAGTCACGCTCAGTGTCGTTGGCGGTCTGCTGGGCATTCTGATTGGGACCGTGGCGGCAATCTCTATCTCGCATCTCGTGCAGTGGTCTACCAGCATCTCGCTGCTATCAATCGTGCTGTCGTTCGGCATCTCCGCAGCTGTCGGCATCTTCTTCGGCTACTATCCTGCTCGGGAAGCATCGCGTGTAGCACCTTTGACGTCGTTGAGGTTCGAGTAATGGTGATCAGAAAAAGCTTCAGGATTGCGGTCAAGGCTCTCAAAACCAACAAGCTGCGTACCGGCCTTGCCATGCTGGGCATGACCATCGGCGTAGCAGCTGTGTTGACGATGTTCGCTCTTGGCACTGGCGCGCAGCAGTCTGTCTCCAAGGATGTAAAGTCCGCCGGCACGACCCTCATCAATGTGCGTGCGGGCAACTTTACGCGCGGTGGAGAAGAGTCCAAAATCGCAACCGGCCTTGGCTCCGCGACAACGCTGATCGCTGACGATGCAGAGGCTATCCGCTCGCAGGTGCAGGGCGTCGGCTATGTCTCTCCCCTGACACGTATGCGCGGGTGGGTTGCCTACGGCAGCGACAAGACCTATACCCAAGTCTATGGCGTCGGTGTGGACTACGCTGAAATGTACGACTGGAATTTTGAAAAAGGGAAGTTCTTCAAGAAGGGCGCCGTGGAAGATGCCGAGAATGTCGTTGTCATCGGCACCGCTTTACGGGATAACCTCTTTGCCGATGCCAATCCGATTGGAGAAGAGATCGAAATCCACGGTGAAAAGTTCAAGGTGAAGGGTGTCTTCTCCACCAGCGACGAAGAGCAGTCGCAGATGGCTATCATCCCTTACACCAAGCTGCAGAAGATACTCGGCATCAACTATCTGTCGAACATCATGGTCTCGGCAGAAGAGGCTGGCAAGGCCTCCG
>JAEKKE010000509.1 GCA_019510535.1 Acidobacteriota bacterium | reverse complement strand
ACGGGAAGTATCTTGCCTTCCGGTCGCAGGCGCGAGCGGGATATGAGTCAGACCGCTTCCGATTGATGTTGTATGACCGGGAAAAGAAGACGGCAAAGGAGGCAGTCAGGAGATTCGACAACTGGGTTGACGAGTTTACATGGTCGCCTGATTCGAAGCGAATCTACTTCGCCTCCGGTTCGGAGAGGCAGGAGCCTGTACTTGCCGTTGAAATTGACGGTCAGGCTGCGGGGGAAGCAAAAGACATCGTGCATGGAGCGGAGTTCAGTTCTCTAGCCCTGACGCCCGATGGCAAGACATTGATCGCGGCTGCGATGAAGGTAGATCGCCCGGCAAGTATCGTCTCCGTGGCAACGGCAGGCCCGTCGGATCATTACTCGGAGCTATCAAAGGGCAACGATGACCTGACCCATTCGCTTGAACTTCCTGCGATGGAGTCCTTCAAGTTCCCAGGCGCCGGTGGAACTTCCGTTCAAGGGTTCATCATCCGTCCCCCGAACTTCGATCCGCAGAAGAAGTATCCGCTGAAATTCCTTATTCACGGCGGCCCCCAGGGCGCTTGGGGAGATGCATGGAGCTATCGCTGGAACCCTGAACTCTTTGCGGCGAACGGCTACGTTGTCATCATGATCAACCCGCGCGGCTCCACGGGTTACGGCCAGGCTTTCATCGATGGTGTGAATGGAGACTGGGGCGGTAAGCCGTACCTCGATCTGATGAAGGGGCTGGATTACGCTGAAGCGCATTATCCCTTCATCGACAAAGAACGTGAGTGTGCACTCGGAGCGAGTTATGGCGGTTTCATGGCCAACTGGATTCTGACGCATAGCAACCGCTTCAAGTGCATCGTGACGCACGACGGCATGTACAACCCGCAGTCGGCTTACGGCTCTACGGAGGAGATGTGGTTCAACGAGTGGGAATTCCGTCGTGTCAGTGACAAGGAACCTGGCCAGCCCTGGCGTTACGCGTCGTTATCCGCCGCGCAGGATCCGTTCCGCAAGTGGTCGCCCATGCTGAATATCAAAAACGCAAAGACGCCTACGCTGGTTATTCATAGCCAGAGAGACTACCGTCTCGACGTTAGCGAGGGCTTCCAGCTCTTTACGGCGCTGCAGCGGCTCAAGGTGCCAAGCAAGATGCTGTACTTCCCGGATGAGGGGCACTGGGTGCTGAAGCCGCAGAACTCGCGGCTGTGGTATCAGACCGTCAATGATTGGTGCGACCGCTGGACTCACAGCAACGCCTACGCAAAGTAGCGCTGAAGGCCGGGGTGGAAAGACGCGTTCTATATCAGCCTGGGGCAACGCCCCAGGTCTCGATGCTCACAAAAGTTAAAGGGCTGAAGGCCTGCTCTATAACTCTGCAGTGAATCGAATTTGCCGCAGTGTCGTAGGCAAACGAAGACGGGGGATTCAGCCATGCCGAATCCTCCGTCTATAGTAGCGGCCACGTCTACGGCTCAATGACGATGGAAAAGTTGAAGGACTGCGTCGATCCTCCATTTGCTGTGGTCTGAGCATTGATGGTGACCGTCTGCTGTCCTGTCGCCGTTGAGTTGGATGTGGTGGTCGGGCTTCCGCCGCATCCGCTCACCGGCAGTAGCAACATTGCTGCGAACAGCATCAACAAACCACGCTGCAGCATGCGGCGCCGACGTAAACCGAATGCAAGCAGCGGCAGCGCAAGAATCGATGCCAGACGCATGCTTGAACTCGTCGTAAGAGCAGCTGAAGTCGAGCGTGTGCTCACCGTAATGGTTATGGTCTGCGGCTGGTTGTCGCCGTTGAAGGTCAGCGTCGCCGGGGCGAAGCTGCAGGAGACGCTGGAAGGCAGGTTGCCGCAGGAGAAGGTCAACGTGCCGGCGTAGTTGCCGGTCGGCGTCGCTGTAATCGTGGCCGTTCCACTCTGCCCCTGTTTGATGGTCAACGTGGTTGGATTGGCCGCAAGACCGATACCGAAGAGCACCACAGTCTCATTGAAGGCAGCCGATGTGACGGAATTGAAGTTCGCATCGCCTGTGTAAAGGGCGGTGACGGTATGAACTCCAGTACTGGAGAAGGTTGTCGTGACACTGGCAGCTCCGTTGATCAGGGTTCCAGTGCCCAACAGGGTTGTGCCTTCATAGAAGCCAACGGTACCCGAGGGTGTTCCGTAGGACGCGGCCAGGTTAGCGCGGAAGGTGGTGGCCACGCCGGTACCAACACCGATCGTGATCGGTGAGGTTTGGGCTACCGTGATCGACGGGGTCAACTTGTTGACGGCCAGCGTTGTCGAGCCATTGGCACTGTTGTAGTTAGCGGTGTCGGTCGGAGTGAAAGTGGTCGAGAGCATCTGCGAACCCGCCCCCGGGACCGTGCCCGCTATAGGAGAGTAGGCGAATGTGCCCGCTGCGGTGCTGGTCGCATTCAATTGTGTTGCAGAGAGCGCCGTGCCGTAGGTAATGGCAGCCGGCGTTGGCCAAGTAATCGACGGCGTCGCTTTGTTCACGATCAACGTCGTCGTGGTGGTGCTGCCGTTGTAAGTCGTCGTGTCGGTGGGAGTGAATGACACTGAAAGCGTCTGCGAACCGGCCCCGAGAACGGTGCCCGCGGCTGGAGAGTAGACGAAGGTGCCTGCTACCGGGCTGGTTGCGTTCAACTGCATTGCCGACAGTGCTGTTCCATAAGAGAGGGCTGCTGGTGTTGACCACGTGATCGAGGGCGTTGCCTTGTTCACTATCAACCGCTACCGAGCTGGCCGCATTCAATTGTGCTGCGGAGAGTGCTGTGCCAAAGGTGATGGTGGTAGGTGTAGGCCACGCAATCGGTGGCGTAGCTTTATTGACCGTCAGGGTTGTGGTTGCCGTTGCATTGTTGTATGTCGCTGTGTCGGTGGGAGTAAATGTCACCGAGAGCGTCTGCGATCCCGTTCCGAGAACAGCACCTACAGCAGGCGAGTAAACGAAGGTCCCAGCCACAGTGCTGGTTGCATTCAACTGTGTTAGCGAAAGCGCGGTTCCGTAGGTGATAGCGGCAGGCGTGGACCAAGTAACGGCTGGCGTGGCCTTCGTCACTACTTCGTTGAAAATTGCCGAGGTCGCTGTGGTGAAGTTGCCGTCGCCCTGATACACGGCAGTGATTGCGTGAGTTCCGGCGCTGGAGAAGGTGACGCTCGTGGTGGCAACACCGCCGCTGACGATCACGCTGGCGATTTGCGTGGTGCCGTCGTAGAAAATCACAGTTCCCGTTGGAGTGCCATAGCTCACAGTCACCGCGGCCTGCAGCGTGGCGCTAACGCCGATGGTGGCACCTGGTGAAGCCGGAGCTATCTGGGTTATGGCAACGGAGGGGGTGGCTTTATTTACCGTAACTCCTACACTCAGTGTCCCAATATTGGCGTAGGCTACTGTGTCCGTTGGCGTGAAGTCGACGTTGAGAGTGTGGCTGCCGACCCCCAGGGAGGTTCCTGCTGCGGGTGTATAGACGAAGGTTCCGGGGACCGGCGCACCTCCGATGACCTGAACTGCCGTTGCGTTTAACTGAGTTGCCGAAAGCGCAGTGCCGTATGAGATTGGCGTGGGGTTTGGCCAGGTGATTTGTATCGGAGCATGAATTACCTGCACCGTGATGGGACCACTGCCCGCAGGTTTGATGTTGTCGTCTCCTACGAACTTCGCTGTGATTACGTGTGTGCCTGGGATAGGGAGTGAGGGCGGTAGAAAAGTAGCGGACCCTTGCAGTAGAGTGCCGCTTCCCAGTAACGTCGACCCGTCATAGAAATTAACGGTACCACCGTTGGAATAAGCATTGGTGTTGGTTGTTAGCGTGGCTGTATAAGTTACGTGCGAGCCATAGTCCACTGGATTGGAAGAAGCGGCAAGCGTCAGTGTTGACGCTGTGCGTGCAATCAGTGTTAACTTATCCCCGGTATAGATCGGATTCACGAATCCCGGTATATCGGCCGCCCCGTCGCCATTGAAATCCGCAACATAAGGAGGAACCGTCTGCATATAGGACTGGCTCACCGTCGTGACAACCTTATTCGTAAAAACGCCTGTGCCATTGCCGTAGGTGTTGACAATAATCGAGGCGTGCAAACTCGTTGAATCCAGAACGACACCTACATCCTGTTTCCCGTCTCCGTTAAAGTCCCCGGTAAAGTACCTCGGATTCTGCACCGCATCGGAGGTTCCGGTGGTGAGGTCTACCTGCAACGGCGTCTGAAAGGTGCCATGGCCATTGCCCAGCAAAAGCGTGCTGTCAGAGGTAAAGACATCTGTCTTCCCATCGCCATTGAAATCCGCTACAAGCACCCCGGGAGAGTAGCTGGAGGCTACTGGTACTGCCACGAACGTCCCATTCGCTTGACCCAGGTAAACACGGCTGCTGGTAAACAGGTCCGCCCTTCCATCGCCGTTGAAGTCCCCGGCAACCTGTGCGCTGATGTTCGTGGTCACCGCGTTTTGGAAGCTTCCGTCGCCGTTGCCGAAAAACACGTTGTGCGTTGTTCCGTTGTATATGTCCTGCTTCCCATCGCCGTTGAAATCGCCGGTGAGAAGAGGAGAAGTGAGATCGCTATTGTCTGCAATGGCGGCTAC
>JAEKKE010000508.1 GCA_019510535.1 Acidobacteriota bacterium | reverse complement strand
CTTCACTCAAAGCCTCATTCGCCGTAAGCACGTTGGTATGCGTTGCCTCTATCAGCTTCGCCGCGGACTGAATATCCAGAATCGCCGTGCGAATGTCCTGATTGACCTGCTGCACCTTGTCGGAAAGCTGAGCCCGTGCTGTCTGGTAGCTCGCATCCGCTACTTCTTCGTCGCCGTGCGTCTTCGCAATCTGAAGCAGCGGAGCCTTGACATTGCCGCTCGCCGTATAGGTTCCATGCGAGTGTCCTGGCGTGGGCCCGATGTCGCCATAGTCACCGCTCACTGTCACCGCCGGAAGCTGCTGCGCCCATGCCGCCGTCTTCTGTGCATCCGCGCCTTTCAGCGTCTCCTCAGCAGCGGCCAGATCCTTCCGGTTCTTCAGCGCCTGCTGGAAAGCAGCATCCGCATTCAGATTCTCAAGCGGAGCGAACGGAGCCGTATCCGTAAGCCTGAACTCCTGCTCCAGCGGCAGACCGATCGTGCGCGCGAGAGCGAGTTTGTCCTTTGCCAGGTCGTTCTTCGCTGAGATCAGTTGCTGCTGCTGGTTCTGATAGTCCACCTGGGCCCTCAGAACATCAAGCTTCGGGCTCGTACCGGCATCGTGGGCGGCTGTCGCCTGATCCAGGCTCACCTTCGACGAGTCCAGCTGGGCCTGCACGCTCTCCACGCGCGAGGCATCCGCGATGCATAGCAGGTACGCATTACCTACCGTCAGAGTGACCATGTCACGGGCATCTTCCGCGTTCAGCTTCGATGCAGCGAAGTTATGTTTCGCCGCGATGTAGTTCTCCAGCGATTGAACATTGATCACAGACTGTGACAGGTATCCGCGGAAATCGAAGACCTGGAACGGTCCGACAATCGGGCTCACTCCGGGGAAGCTAAGACCGAACGCCGCAAGGTTGACCTGCTGCACGTTATAGGTCATCTCACCACGTGCCGTCGGCAGCAGAGCTTGCAACTCCTGCAGCCGCTTGCCCCCGGACTCTTTCACCGAAGAGGTTTCCAAAATCAGTCCGAGGTTCGTCTTCAGTCCACGTTGGATGGCATTACCGAGACTCAAATCGAGAACTCCGTCCGTGGCTTTTCCCTCCACGACCGAGCCCTTGAAGTTGTCTTGCCCACTCGTCCCTGTCGTGCTCCGCGACTGCTGTTGCAGCACACCTTGTGCTGTCTGCACCGCCGCGGCGCCAGAACCCGGCGAAGTATTACCCCCGCCCGAAGGCGCCACACCGCTGCGCGATTGCTGCTGCGCACCGAGGGCTCCAGCCAGGAGCATTGCCGGCAAAACCAAGATCTTTCTCTGCGCCATTGTCCTCATGCTAATCGCAACCGCACATCACACCTCGCCGGTCTTGATCCGCCGGCCCTTTTTCATACAACTGGAGCGGTTGTTCTTCCTTTGGATGCAGGCCCCTGCGCCGAACGCTTCAAAAAAGTTGCATTTCATCTTCCATTTCGCCGAACCTCTCTGACATACCACCCCAGGCACCCCTAGCATCTTGCATACAGAGCTCTTTCACCTGCACCCTATACCCATGATTCGCACCGGACTCATCGGCTTTGGACTCGGCGGCCGTGTTTTTCACGCGCCCTTTATCTCCGTTACCCCCGGCATGGAACTAACCGCGGTGGTGCAGCGTGGCCCGTGGAAGCAACCCTTCCCCTCGGCCTCAGAACAGTACCCGGGCGTCCGCATCGTCGGCTCCGTCGAAGAGCTCCTGGCCATTGAGGAGCTCGACCTTATCGTCATCTCCACGCCAAACGAGTCTCACTTCTCGCTGTGCCACGCTGCACTCTCCGCCGGGAAGCATGTCGTTATCGACAAGCCCATCACGACCTCATCCGAGGAAGCGCGGCAGCTTATCGACCTCGCTGAGTCAAAGAACCTCATCTTCGCCCCCTTCCAGAACCGGCGCTTTGATGCGGACTTCCGCACAGTCGAACGCATTCTGGACTCCGGCCGTCTTGGTCGCCTGGTCACCTTCCGCGCCCACTTCGACCGCTTCCGTCCCGGCATTCGTCCGAATACATGGAAGGAGAGCGGCGCCCCGGTCAACGGCTTGCTCTTCGATCTCGGACCGCACCTTGCCGACCAGCCGCTTGCACTCTTCGGTAGGCCAGACTTCGTCACCGGCTCAGTCCGCATAGACCGCGACAATTCTGCGATCGAAGATGCCTTCGACATTCGCCTCGACTACCCACGCCTGACGGTTCATCTCTCGTCGAGCATGATCGCCGCCTCGGCCTCGCCGCGTTTCCTGCTGCACGGCACGAACGGCAGCTTCGTGAAATACGGTCTTGACCCTCAGGAGCCTGCTTTGCTCGCCGGTCAGCGGCCAACAGTAGACGGAGAATGGCTCTGCGAACCGGAATCCGCCTGGGGCACCCTGATCCTTACCGACCCGGCCTCCGGCGGCACCTATTCAGAAACTGTTCCATCTGAGACCGGTGACTACCGTCTGTTCTTCGCAAATGTGCGCGACGCCATCACGGGTAAGGCTCCGCTGACAATTCCAGCGATTCACGGCCTGCGCATCACCCGTGCCCTCGAGCTAGCCCGCCAGAGCAGCGCGGAAAAACGCTCGCTCCCGTTTACCGAAGCTGAGTGGAATTACAGGTAAACTCAACCGAGTAATGAACGAATCACAGCCTTCCTCACTTCCTGCCGGCTTTCTGTGGTCTTCCACGAAAGCCGGTATTAAGGCCTCCGGGAATCCCGATCTGGCCCTGGCTCTGGCGCCCGAAGGCGCCACCGCAGCCGCAGCTTTTACCAGCAATCAAATGGTCGCCGCTCCCATCGTCATTGGACGGCAGCATATCGCCACCTCC
>JAEKKE010000328.1 GCA_019510535.1 Acidobacteriota bacterium | reverse complement strand
GAACAATCCGCGCGCCAAACCACAGTACCGCGCACGTCCCCACCGCGGTGATGATATCCACCATCGGCACCAGTCTCGCCTTCAAGGTTCGAGCCGTGAGCGCCGCCTGTACCGTTTCCAGGCTTTCCCCCTCAAAGCGCCTGACCTCGTAGTCTTCTCGTGAGAACGCTTTCACTACACGAACCGAATTCATCATCTCGGAAACGATCGAGATGAGACGGCCCTCTTTCTTACGGACCTCGCGGGAGGCTTTCTTCACCTTGCGGGTATAGGTGTAGACGATACTGAAGAGCACGGGCACAACAGCCAGCGCGATGAGCGTGAATTCCCAGTTGATGTAAAACATCACGCCAATCATGCCCACCAGCGTGGCGACGTTCACCAGGATGCCGAGCAGACCGGAGACGATAAATGTCTGAATGGCGTCGATATCGCTGGTGACGCGGCTGATAAGGTCGCCGGTCGGCTGCTGGTCATGAAAGGAGAGCGAGAGCCGCTGCACCTGGGTATAGATCATGCGGCGCAGGTCATGCGTTACCCACTGGCCGACGCTGGTGGTGAGGTACTTTTCCGCATAGCTGCAGCCCGCATCCATGACGGCGATAACCAGCACCGCAACACAGGCAAACGTCAACATACCCTGCGTGGACTGACCAGCGGCGAAGTGGACGAAACGGTTGAGCCAGCCGCTCATATCCTTGCCCTTGAAGATATTGTCGAGAACGATCTTCAGAGGCCAGGGCTCGAGCAGCCCGGCAATGCTTTCGCCGGCGATTGCGAGCAGGCCGAGCCAGAGCTGTCTTTTGTAGGGCGAAAGCAGCCCAAGGATGGTCAACTCGCGACTCGTCTCGGATGCGGCGTTCGGCATATGAGTTCGATGCGCGGGCGCTACAGGTGTGTCATCCAACTTCTGACACGCCTAACCCGGTCCCTTATTTTCTACCTCTTGCGGCGAATCATGGCGATAGCATCGGCCATAAATTCGCGCAGCTCATTGGTTGCCGCACCGGTAACGAAGGAGTCGCCATAGCTCCGCAAAGTCGGGTTCAGCCCGGTATCGCGTTCAGGATAGTAGAGGTTCGTGATGGCGGCGGACCCGGCCATACCGCAGATCCGTGCCCAGTTGATGCTCGGCTGCCCTGAATCCGTTCGAGTAATGAGGATACGCGACGCCGCATAGACCGCACGCTTCATGAATGGGTGGCTGCTACCCAATCTGTAGTAGCGCGGATCTTCGTGGAACGCGCTGGCGAAGACCCCAAATACAAGTACTGACTGCGTGCTCTGCTTCAGGGCCGCAGCCCCTAAACGCTCACCAAAGGCCCCGCTATCAGTTCCATAGTGTGGACGTCCATCCCTAAGATGGCTCAAGCCCGCAGAAACAATCCAGTTTACGGGAGACATCGGCCGGGTCTGGTTACGGATAGAAAAGATGAACTTTTCGCGGGACGTAAGAGGCTGGGCCTGCTGGCCCGGCTGAATGGTGCGAGTAGACTTCTTTGCCACATTGGTTATGACGGCTGGAACACCGTCTGCCGCCTCAATCATGCTTGCACTCTCTGCCGAAGCTTTCAGGGCAGCCGTGCGCACAAAACCGGGGCTGTCGGGCAGCACAGGCACCGCACTCTCCGCCAGCAGAAACTCGGCGGAATGGATGGCGGGTTGCGCGCCAGACGCAAGTGGCAACAGGCAAAAAAGTGAGCCTGCCAGCAAAAATCGACTAATTCCATTCATTAGCATGAGTGTACGACGTGGGACGAAGTTGCTCTGCAAGCAGTTGCTTTCCTGAGTTTAGTGCAAACAGGAGATGCCGTGTCCCACCTCTTTCGGGTAGCCGTGTGCAGGCAGCATGCAGGGATCCGCCCGGGACACGATCTGCTGAAATTCCGGGGTATTCCTTATTTACCCTGGCGTTGCGAAGCTGGGACACCCCCGATATACGGGTAATGTGCGCTATAGCAACTCTACGCAGCCAGGGGAATGGTGAAGGTAAAGATCGATCCCTCACCCGGCCGGCTGACGACGTCGATAGAACCTCCATGTGCCTCTACGATGGAGCGGCTGATTGAAAGCCCCATCCCTGTGCCGGAGATTCTCTGGTTGTGAATCGGAGCGCGATAAAAGCGATCGAAAATCAGACTCTGTTCATGCGGATCAATACCGATCCCCTTGTCCGCCACACTGACAGCCAGTTTGTTCCCCTGCACTTCGGCCGTCAGAACGATAGGGCTGCTTTCAGCGGAGTATTTCGCAGCGTTTTCGAGAAGATTGCCCAGCACCTTCTTCAAAAATTCGAAGTCAGCGCGTACTGGTTCCTTTTGCTGGATGCGCACATCGATGGGATTTCTTTCCTCTACCCAACTAACGTCCTTGATGGCGCCGGAGATAACCTCATCGATATCCACCGGCTCAAAGGTCATATGGACCTGGCGCGCGTCGAGCTGCGCCATCTCTACTGCCTGAGAGACCAGACGATTGATGCGATCACTCTCCTGATCGATGATGGTCAATAGCTCGTGCCTGTCCTCGTCTTTCTGGATTTCATCGGAGAGCAGCGCGCTCGCCGCCCCCTTAATAGACGTAAGCGGTGTACGCAATTCATGAGTGATGGAATCGATCATCAGGCTGCGAAGACGCTCGCTCTCTTTGGTGGCCTCACTATGAGCTACGTTTTCGAGCGCCTTGGCGCGGTCGAGGGAAACGGAGATGATGGTGCCGATCGCCTCAAGAGCGCCGTCAGAGAGAACGGCTCCTCTCAACATGAGGACGCCGCGAGGCTTCACGCCGACCTTCAATACAACCTTGACTTCATCCCCGGTTCGGCTTATTCCGTTACCATCGTTCGCTTCCTCCCGGAGATAGAGCCGCTGATGCTCAGACAGCTGTTCGGTTCCCGCCTGAAACATGAGGTCCTCATCCAACAGATACAGAACAGCAGAGCGCGCCTTGGTCGTCGCCACTACTGCGCGCGGAACTCCGTCAATGAGGGCAGCAACGTTATCTGTCGCCAGCATCTCGCGGCTGAGGGCGAAGAGAGTTTCGAGCTCTCTCTGACGCCAGCGTGCGTCTTCCGCCTCGTCTCTGGCTTTTTGCGAGAGACGACTGCCAATCAAGCCTGTAGCCAGAAAGGAAAATAGGGCAAGCCAGTTCTGAGGATCCGCGATGGTGAGCGTATCGACCGGCGGAAGGAAATAGAAGTTGTACCCCAGCGTGGCCAGCACCGAGGTGACGACCGCGAGCCGCAGGCTCCAGGTAGAGGCGAGCACAAGGATGTATAACAACAGCGTGAGCGCGACCGTGGTCGGATTGACGTGGAGCCAGTGCCGGTAGACGAAGATGATTCCCGCCAGTGCGACAATGGAGAACGTCCAACGCGTAATGGCGACAATCCTGCGCGAGTTCATGAGGAGCATTCTAAGCCTTGGTTGACTATCGCAAGTCTCCTGAAGAGTGGCTCAAGACCAGTGACACGGAAAAAACACGCGGGCGCTTTAAGGTCTTTCTTGGATACGCTCCTGGAGTCGGTAAGACCTACGCCATGCTGAGCGAAGGCGTACGGCGGCGCAGTCGTGGCGAAGACGTTGTCATCGGTGTCGTGGAGACCCACGGCCGGGCCGCGACCCTGGAGATGGCTGGAAAGCTCGAGCAGATTCCTCGCAAAGAGATCGAATACAAGGGCACCCAGTTTACCGAGATGGACGTTGACGCCATTCTGGCGCGTATGCCGCAAGTGGCGCTGGTGGACGAGCTGGCCCATACCAACATCGAAGGCAGCCGTACCAAAAAGCGGTATGAAGACGTTCTGCTGCTTCTGGAAAACAAGATCGATGTGCTGTCGACGATCAATATCCAGCATGTCGAGAGCCTGAGCATGCGGGTGCAGGCGTTGACCGGAATCAAAGTGCACGAGCAGGTTCCTGACTGGGTACTCGACCAGGCAGATGAAATCGTGATCAGCGACCTGACGCCGGAGGCCCTGATCACGCGCATGCGACGTGGCGATATCTATCCATCAGAACGAGTCGAGAGGGCGCTCTCGAACTTCTTCCGACAGGGTAATCTGATCGCCCTGCGCGAGATGGCGCTGCAGCGGGTAACCCGCGCGGTGGACCGCACGCTGGACGACTATGTCAAACGCAAGCGCCTTGGCCCCCAATGGACCGTGGCAGAGCGCATCGCAGTCTGTATCAGCGCAAACCCCGAGGCTCGCGACCTGATCGGCCGCGGCGCACGCCTTGCCGAAGCTCTGGACGGGGAACTTTACGTCCTGCACGTCGACAGCGAACGGGACAAGGAGCCCGAGCGCACAAAGATTCTGGAATCTCACATCCAGTTCGCGACGAATCTGGGCGCCACGGTGGTTCATCTAACCGGCAGCAGTGTTGCCTCTGCCACGGCGGCCTTCGTCAAGGAACAGCGCATTACGCAGGCGCTGTTCGGGCGCTCGGCTCTGCACGGCCTGAAAAAGTATCTGTACTATCTGGCTATTCAGAAGTTCATGTCGGAGGCGCCGCATGTGGACCTGCACATCATCACCCAGGAGTCTCGATGAGCGCCAACATTCTGATCGTGGACGACGATCCCCAGATCCTGCGCATGCTACGTACCTCGCTGCAGGCGAGCGGATACGCCGTCAATACGGCTTTGAGCGGAGGCTCCGCGTTATCAACGATCGCGCAGGCGGTACCTGACCTGCTGATCACAGATATCGCCATGCCGGGTATGGATGGCATTGAGCTGACGAAAAGGGTCCGCGAGACCCATACGCTACCGATTATCGTGCTGAGCGTGCGGGACAATGACGAGGCCAAGGTGCAGGCACTGGACGAGGGGGCGGATGATTACGTCACAAAGCCCTTCCGAACACCGGAGCTGCTAGCCCGCGTACGTGCCCAACTGCGCCGCAGCCAGAAGGCAGAAGACGCTCCGCACCCGGTGCTGCATGTCGGCCACTTCGAGATCGACCAGGACAGCCATACCGTTACGATGCGTGGCGAACACATCCATCTCTCGCCGAAGGAGTTCGATCTGCTGCTGCTGTTCGCGAAGGCTCCGCAAAAGGTACTTACCCACAAAAGCCTGTTGCGGGCGATCTGGGGCGTCGCCGGAGCCAATCAACCGGAATACCTGCGCGTGCTGGTGGCCCAACTTCGCAAGAAGATCGAGACGGAAGACTCCAAGTACATCCAGAGCGAACCCTGGGTCGGCTACCGGTTCAATCCCGAAGGCCGGGATGAGCTCTTATGACTTTTTAACGCTTTTCCTATGAATTTCATACGGACCCTGGCCGTTGAATCTATTCAGGGTTCGTATGAAGATTCTGGCCAGCACTGTAGCGTTTGTCCTTCTCGCAGCCTTACCGCTGACGGCACAATCAGCACCGGATCCGTCAGCCGCACGACGGAAGGAGATTGCAGAGCTGCGGGCAGAGCTTGCTCGCCTGGCAGCCAGGCTCGATGCCCTGGAGAAGGCGGAAGCTACCTCGGCGACTCTACCTGCCGCATCCGCTACCGGGGCTCCGGCTTCCTCGGCGCCCGCCGTTTCGAGTTCGGCGCCAGCACCGGCTGCATCGACGGCAACTACTGTCGCATCCACACCCGCTGCGGCACCGGCTACGGTGGACGACTTCCTGCACGGAACAACGCTCGGCTTTGGTCTTGACGGCTACTACGGCTACAACTTCAACCAGCCCATCGGTCGCGCCAACCTGCTGCGTGTCTACGATGTCACCAGCAATAGCTTCAGCATCAATCAGGCTTCCCTGGTCGTGGAGCGGATTCCGACCATCGACAGCCGCTTCGGCGGACGCCTCGACCTGCAGTTCGGCCAGGCAACCGAGACCCTGCAGGGTTCGTATGCGAACGAGCAGCGGGCGCAGGTCTGGCGCAATCTGTTCCAGGCTTACGGCAGCTATCTTGCCCCTGTCGGGAGTGGACTGCAGATCGACTTCGGCAAGTTCGCCAGCGCGCTGGGAGTAGAGGGGAACTACACCAAGGATCAGATCGCCTACTCTCGCTCGTTCACCTTCAACTATCTGCCCTATTACCACATGGGTGTCCGCGCAAATTACAACGTCACCCCGAAGATCAACGTCACGTATTGGCTGGTGAATGGCGCACAGCAGACTGAGGACTTCAACGGCTTCAAATCCCAGGCCTTCATCCTCAACTTCAAGCCTGCGTCCACCGTGTCCTGGAACGTGAACTACTACTTTGGCCAGGAGCAGCGCGACGTTCTACCGACAGATAACCCTGGAGCTCCAACCTCCCCCATGCAACCGGGCCTGCCGGCCACCAACATCACACCAGCTCCGAATGGTCGGAACCACATCTTCGACACCTATGCGACCTGGAATGTAACGCCGAAGCTCACGCTGGTAGGCGAAGCAGATTACGTGATCAGCCGTGCGCAGCATGAGTCGAACCCCACGCATGTAGCGATTGGAGCGGCCTACATCCGCTATGCGCTTCCGAAGGACTGGAGTATCGGCAGCCGTTTTGAGTACTTCGACGACCGCGGAGCTCTATTCAGTGGAAAGACGCAAGCGCTGAAGGAGTTCACCTTCGTTGCCGACCGTAAGCTTGCGCCGGGCATGCTGGCCCGGGCTGAGTACCGCAGAGATTTTTCCAACAAAAACTTCTTCACCACAGACAGAGAAGGCGTCCTGGTCAAACAACAATCGACAGCGACGCTCGGACTTATCTTCTGGTGGGGCAACAAACAGGGCCAGTGGTAACTGGCCCAAGGAGGGACACCGTGCCCGATGTCATCGCAGGCATTACGCTCATCCTTCTTTTTCCGCTCAGCCTTCTGTACGTCCATGGCTGTGCACGGCTGAAAGGAAAGAACCAATGATTCTCAACTGCGTTCTTCTCGCCATTGTGGTTTCACTGATGGCGTATCTCGTCTACGCATTGCTTCGCCCGGAGAAGTTCTAAATGTCTCTCAATGGCTGGCTTCAGATTGTCGTCTTCTTTGCCGCTGTCCTGCTGTTCACAAAACCTCTGGGCGCTTACATGGCGCGCGTCTTCCAGAGAGAACGTACACCGCTTGATTTCATCTTCGGCCCATGTGAGCGTTTACTTTACCGCCTAACCGGAGTTAATCCTGAACAGGAGATGAGCTGGGGTGTTTACGCCACGGCCATGCTGGTCTTCAGCGCCGCAACTCTGGTGCTGACGTATCTCGTGGAGCGGTTACAACATGTGCTGCCGCTGAATCCGCAGCACCTTCCAGGCGTAGCTTCGGACCTCGCGCTGAACACAGCGATCTCGTTCACCACGAATACGAACTGGCAGTCGTATGTGCCCGAGTCAACGATGAGCTACCTGACCCAGATGCTAGGTCTCGCCACGCACAACTTTTGGTCGGCAGCAGTTGGACTCGCACTGGCGATCGCGTTCATTCGTGGCATCGCGCGGCGCGAGATGAAGACGCTTGGGAACTTCTGGGTGGATCTGACGCGCGGAACCCTCTGGGTCCTGCTGCCGCTGTCAGCGATCTTCGCTCTTGTCCTGGTCTCTCAGGGGGTGGTCCAGAACCTGAAGCCGTACGACACCGTCAAGCTCGTCGAGCCACAGACGGTCACAGGAACGGATGGGAAGCAGACCGCTGTCTCAACGCAGACCATCGCGCAGGGCCCGGTTGCATCACAGGAAGCCATCAAGATGCTGGGAACCAACGGCGGCGGGTTCTTCAATGCAAACAGCGCGCATCCGTTTGAGAATCCGACTCCGCTGAGCAACTTCCTGCAGATTCTGGCGATCTTCCTGATTCCCGCAGCGCTGACAGCGACGCTTGGCGAGATGGTGGGCTCTCCGAAACATGGATGGGCTGTCTTTGCCGCCATGGCGTTGTTGTGTTTTGTTGCTGTGCTGACGTGTTACTGGGCGGAGGCACATGGCAATCCGCTGCTGCATGGTGTTGATCAGCATGTCTCCGCGTTGCACTCCGGCGGCAACATGGAAGGCAAAGAGGTACGCTTCGGCATCGCCAACAGCGCACTGTTTGCCACTGTCACTACCGATGCGAGCTGCGGCGCCGTGAACTCCATGCATGACAGCTTTACGCCTCTTGGCGGCATGGTGCCCATGGTGAACATCCTGCTCGGCGAGGTCGTCTTCGGCGGAGTCGGAGCAGGTATGTACGGCATGCTCGTCTTCGTGATTGTCGCGGTCTTCATCGCAGGTTTGATGGTAGGCCGGACTCCGGAGTATCTCGGCAAGAAGATCGAAGCCTACGATGTGCAGCTCTCGATGCTGTACGTCCTGATCTTCCCGCTCCTGATTCTTGGCTTTGCCGCTGTCACGGTGCTGATGCCGCATCTCGGCCTCAGCAGCCTTGCCAATCACGGGCCTCATGGCTTATCGGAGATCCTGTATGCCTACACCTCGGCCACCGGCAACAACGGATCAGCCTTCGCCGGCTTGAATGCCAACACACACTGGTACAACTACACGCTGGCCATCGCGATGTTCTTCGGGCGCTTCATGATGATCATCCCGATGCTGGCGATTGCGGGCAACCTTGCCGGCAAGAAGATTGTCCCGGCGTCCTCCGGCACATTTCCGGTCACCACACCGCTGTTCACGATTCTGCTGACTGCAGTCATTGTGATCGTCGGTGCTTTGACGTTCTTCCCTGCACTTTCACTGGGTCCGATTCTTGAGCACCTGTTGCTCAATGCCGGACAGACTTTCTAAGGAGACCGGAGATGTCGCACGCAAAACGCCGCTCCATGTTTGATCGCAAGATCGTCCGCCGTGCCACGGTGGATGCACTGCTGAAGCTCTCACCCAAGGTCATGATGAAGAACCCTGTCATGTTCGTGGTGGAGATCGGCAGCGTTCTCACCACAGTGCTGCTCATTCTCAATCTCATTACCAAGCGTGGGCACTTCCAATTCGATCTGCAGATCACGCTCTGGCTCTGGTTCACGGTTCTGTTCGCAAACTTCGCCGAAGCCATGGCCGAAGGCCGCGGCAAAGCGCAGGCCGACGCTCTGCGCCAGGCCAAATCGGAAACAACAGCATTTCGCCTTGGCAAGAACGGCATCGAGCAGATTGCCAGCTCGCAACTGCGGGCGGGTGACGTCGTACAGGTCAGCGCAGGGCACATGATTCCAGGCGATGGCGAGGTCATTGAAGGTATCGCTTCCGTCGATGAATCGGCAATTACCGGCGAGTCTGCTCCGGTGATCCGCGAGGCAGGCGGTGACCGTTCCGCAGTGACCGGTGGAACCCGAGTTCTCAGCGACGTCATCACGATCCGCATCACCTCCAACCCCGGTGAGACCTTCCTCGATCGCATGATCGCTCTGGTGGAAGGCGCGGAACGGCAGAAGACTCCGAACGAGATCGCGCTGAATATCTTGCTGGCCGGACTGACCATCATCTTTCTGCTGGCGGTGGTCACGCTGCAGCCCTTCGCGATCTATTCCGCTGCACCGCAGACGGTCTTCGTTCTGGTCTCACTGCTGGTCTGCCTGATTCCGACAACGATCGGCGGCCTGCTCTCGGCCATCGGCATCGCCGGTATGGATCGCCTGGTACAACACAATGTACTGGCCACCTCCGGGCGCGCTGTAGAAGCAGCCGGTGACGTCAACACGCTGCTGCTGGACAAGACAGGAACCATCACCATCGGCAATCGTCAGGCGTCGGAGTTCGTACCAGCTCCTGGCGTAAAGGCCGAAGTGCTCGCGGACGCCGCTCAGCTCTCATCGCTGGCGGATGAGACTCCGGAAGGACGTTCCATCGTTGTTCTGGCGAAGGAGAAGTACAACCTTCGCGGACGCGAGCTGGGACAGATGCATGCCGAGTTCGTTCCCTTCTCCGCGACCACACGTATGAGTGGCATCGAGGTGGAGGGAAGAACCATCCGTAAGGGAGCGGTCGACGCCATCGCCCGCTACCTGCAGGAGCATGGTTCCCCGATGCCCGCCGAGGTACGCGAGGCCGTGGAGACGATCGCACGTAGCGGCGGCACCCCCCTGGTCGTCGCCGAGAACGGCGCTGCCCTCGGCGTCATTCATCTGAAGGACGTTGTAAAAGGCGGCATGCGCGAGCGCTTCGACCAGCTTCGCGCCATGGGCATCCGCACGGTCATGATCACCGGTGATAATCCATTGACCGCGGCAGCCATTGCGCGGGAGGCGGGTGTTGACGACTTCCTCGCCGAAGCAAAACCGAAAGACAAGATGGACCTGATCAAGCGCGAACAGGCGGAGGGCAAGCTGGTGGCCATGACGGGCGACGGCACCAACG
>JAEKKE010000507.1 GCA_019510535.1 Acidobacteriota bacterium | reverse complement strand
TCAGCAACTCCATACGACGGACAAAAACTCTTCCCTCAGATCCAGACAATCTAAAAAGAGAAAGTTCCCCTCTGGACACCCCTCAAAGAGAAAAAAACTTGCAACGTAAGAGAGAATCTGGGGCAACGCCCCAGGTCTCTTGGAGACTTGAAGGATAAAGGGCTGAAGGCCCGCTCTATAGTCCTAAGTTTTGACCTCAGCGGTCTCACCAAAGCAGATTTCTCCGCTGCGCTGCGAAATGACAAATTAGAAGAGCGCGGACAAGAAGCAGATCCCTGCGGGATGACAAAAAAAAGCGGCCCAAGCTATAGCTTGGGCCACCTCAGGCACTCGTTCTAATGCGCCGACCGGTAGTTCCCGTATCCCACAATCACCGTCGAAAAAATCAGCAATCCCACACCACACGCAAGCACTGCCTTCGCCCGCGGGCTTGCCGACTTCCACTCCTTCAGACTCACACCCCAGATCGCCGCAAAGATGATGATCGAAGCCATATGCAGCGTCCAGCTCGAAAAGTCATACTTGCCCATCTTGGTCTGGCCCATCGAGTAAAAGAAGAACTGGAAGTACCAGATGATGCCGGCTGAGGCCGCACAGAGATAGTTCTTCGCCAACTGTCCGCCGGTGAGTTTGTTCACGCCACCCACCTGAGGATCAGAAACCCCACCCGTGAGCTGTCCTGCCGAGCGCTTCCGCAGGATCAGCCACGTTGACCATGCAAGGTTCGTCGCAAAGCCGCCCCACAGCACTACGATCAATACCGGCAGGTTCTGCCAGAGATCAAGTCTGCCCTGCGCGCGCAGCTCTACGGCGGCGATATCTCCGATCGGCTTGCCTGCCGCCAGACCAAAAGCAAAGAACGAGCTCATGATGCCGGCGAAGACCGCAACCACAATGCCCTTCCCGAAGGAGAGATCTTTCTGCTGCTCGCTCGTCGGTGTCTCACCTGCGGTGTCACGATCCTTGTAGTAACCGGCAAGGCCATTCACCCCAATCGCCAGCAGACATACACCCACACCCATAAGAATGATCCGCCCGCCGGTCTGGCTGGCGATAACACTGAGCTGTCCCGCCAGCATGGGAGGAATCAGCGTGCCGAAGGCCGTGCAGAAACCCAGCGCAACCGCGTATCCCAGCGCGATACCGAGATAGCGCACCGCAAGTCCAAAGGTCAGGCCGCCGAAACCCCAGGCCACGCCATAGAGAAGGGCATGGACAACAGCCTCACGCGGAGCGCGGGAGAGGATCTCGCTTACATGCGGAACAAAGATCCAAGCGATGACCGAAGGGGCGATGAGCCACGCAGCGACGCCCTGAATGATCCAGTAGATCTCGAACGACCAGCGCCGGATGGCGCGAAACGGAATGAAGTTACTGGCTGAGGCAAGACCGCCAAGCCAGTGATACAGGACGCCGAGCAGTGGTCCGGGCATGCAAACTTTCCTTTAGCTGCAAAAGATAGGTACGGCTATGCTGAAAAACATCATGAGACGGCTCAGGCATCAAAAAAGAGCTTGTCTCCATTAGGTGAATAGTTTCTCATGTGAATTCACACTCTGGTAGTATGTGCGTTGCAGTAATCGAAATCATTTCCAAGGACCCCAACGATGGAACGTAGCGTGTCATCTCTTCCGCAGGAGAAACAGGAGCGCGTGTGGCGCGCTCTCGATGGACTCCAGATCGAGATTCCATCGTGGGGCTTTGCCAATACCGGTACCCGCTTCGGCAAGTTCATTCAGGCGGCTGCCGCCACCAACCTGGTTGAAAAGTTTGCGGACGCCTCTGAGGTCCATCGCCTGACCGGCATTACGCCCACGGTTGCGCTGCACGTGCTGTGGGATCTTCCCGAAGGCGAAGGCAGCGTGGCGCAGGTCAAGGAACTGGAGCAGACCTACGGCGTACGCGCCGGCTCCATCAATCCCAACCTCTTCCAGGATCAGGAGTACAAGTACGGCTCGCTTTGTAATCCTGACCCCGCCGTTCGCGAAAAAGCCGTGCAGCACATGCTGGCCTCAGTCCGCATCGCCAAGGCTCTTGATTCGCGCGATATCTCCCTGTGGGTCTCCGATGGATCGAACTATCCCGGCACGCAAAGCATCTCCCGCCGGATCGGCTGGTTGGAAGAGGCACTAAAGGCGACACACAACGAGATGGCTCCGACACAGCGTCTGCTGGTCGAATACAAGCCCTTCGAGCCGGCCTTTTATCACACCGATATCGCCGACTGGGGCATGGCCCACTCACTTGCCAAAGCCGCCGGACCGCAAGCCGTCGTCCTTGTCGATACAGGACACCATGCTCTCGGCACCAACATCGAGCAGATCGTTGCCTGGCTACTGCGCCTGGGCGTTCTGGGCGGCTTCCACTTCAACGACCGGAAGTTCGCGGATGACGACCTCACCATCGGATCCATCGATCCTTATCAGGTCTTCCGCATCTTCCACGAGATTCTGAGCTACAAGACCTGGAACGAGGTCCACGAAGACCAGATCGCCTACATGATCGACCAGAGCCATAACCTCAAGGGCAAGATGGAGGCGATGGTACAGACCGTCATGCAGGCGCAGGAGCTCTTCGCTCGCGCCGCCCTGGTGGACCAGCACCTGCTCGCCGAGCTGCAGGATGCCTGCAAGCTGGTGGAGGCCGAAGAGCACTTCCGCGGCTGCTTCTATACCGACGTCCGCCCCATGGTCGCCGAGTGGCGCCAGTCGCGCGGTTTGCCCGCAAATCCCCTCGAAGCCCTGCGTACCAGTGGCTACATGGAGAAAATTACCGAAGAACGGGCTGCAAAAAACAACAATACCCAGAGTTCATACGCCTAATCCGTGTCATCGCCCTAGGCGGCTC
>JAEKKE010000506.1 GCA_019510535.1 Acidobacteriota bacterium | reverse complement strand
TGGTACGTACTAACTGGCCAGTGCCGATGGCAAAGATGGTGACATTCGACGTTGCCTTGATCTTCTTCAGAATGGTGTCGAGGTTGATCTTGGAGAAGGTATCGCGTCCGCTGCCCACCAGGATGATGTACTTGCGGCCCTCGATACGGCTTACGCGGTCCAGAGTCTCGTACAGCGCGTCGAAGAGGTTGGTGTCGCTGAATCCCGGAATCGTCAGGGTCTGCAGCGCCTGCAGCGTCATCATCTTGTCTTTGGTGAAGTCAGTCAGGATGCGGGTACGCAGGTCGTAGGTAATGACAGCAATATAGTCGTCCTCTTTCAAGGAACGGAAGAAGGCCGCAGCGGTATTCTGCATGTCTTGGATGAAGTACCAGTTGTTCGAGGCAAATTCCAGCAGCATCACCGCCGTGATGGGAGCCTTCATCGTCCGTAGATCGCTCACCGGCTGCGGTACGCCATCCTCGGTCACACGGAAGTTGCCCGCCTTCAATCCAGGGACGAACTGCCGATTCTTGTCGAGCAGTACGCTTACATCCACGGTCACTACGGGCACATTGACGCGGATAACCGGAAGATCCAGTCCTTCTTGATCTTCTCCTCTGCCGGAGCCGGGGGCGGAGGCGCCGAGTCATCTTTCGGCTGCTTCTTTTTCAGCACAATACTGTCGTTCTGCTGTACCGGGCCGCTGTCATCTCCTGTGGGCGCCGGCGTTGTCGGCGGCTGTTGCGCCACGACTGTACCTGCAGACAAAACAATTCCCAGAACCGCAGCAACTGCCAAACGAATGAGGTCTCGCATGTTCATCGATATCGACTCTACTCCACTCACGGCTCAAAGGTGTACCGCGGGCAGACGGAGTATTCCATCCATGTAGACGAGCTTTAAACAGAAATGTTCTGCTTGCGACAGGTGCAGTCAATGCAGCCATGCTCGGAGCAGGCGCCACAGGTCCTGGTCAGCTGCTTCCGCAGCGATGCCCTTGCACGATGAGCCCTAACGGCGGCATTCCCAGCAGAGATTCCCTGTTCTGCAGCAAACTGCTGCAATGGCTGCTCCCCAAGATCGACCGATTTCAATAGATCAGCGTAATTCGCTGGGAGCTGATCCAGAACTTTGCTAAGGCACGCACAGATTTCATTTCGAAGCTCGGGAGCCGGAACTACCTCGGCTTCCATCTCTTTCCCCCAGGCCGAAAGCGCCTTGCTCTCCGTCGTCTTACGGCGGTACTGGTCGATGACAGCATTGCGGAGAATCCGATAAAACCATGCCACCACAGACTCTTCGTCCTGCGGCGTCCCCTCGGACTTCAGAGCGCGCAGGTAGGCGCCCTGCAGCAGGTCCTCGGCAAGCTCCTGGTCCTGGACGCGGCGACGCACAAACCCCAGAAATTGCTGCCTATGCGACAAAAGCGTATTCAGATTTGTCTCAGTCATCACAAATATTGGATTAGGACCGCGGAGGAACGAATCACGCCCTCCGCGGACGGTTCCAGGTCTAACGGCGGCTGACACAGTTGCAAATCGGGCAGGTGCAGGTGTTTCCGCAGGGGCAATTGTCACATTTCAGACGCATTGGACTCTCCTTTCGACCGGGGCCATCCCGGTTTCTGTCCGTAAAGACGCAGAGGACCGTTACCGATTACACTTCGTCGTTAAGTTACCTATGACACTTCTTCGCTAACTGGCCGAAAAACGATCCGTCGAATCTCGTACACTGCTCTTTAAGTTAAACAGATGTTCCGAGCCGCCCTAGCTTTCGTCCTGGTCACCCTCCCGCTGACGGCAATTGGCCAATCAGCGGCCACGGTCCCCCCTGCGTCCGCGAGTTTCTATCCGCTCAAAGATGTCCATCGGGGGCAGCATGCCACTGCATGGACGGTCTTCGAGGGCATCACTCCTGAACCAATGGATGTTGAGATCCTCGGCCTGCTCCGCAACGCCATCGGTCCGGGACAGGACATGATCCTCGCGCGGCTGCATGGTGCAAAGCCGGAGTACACCGGCGTAGTTGCCGGTATGTCCGGATCGCCCGTATATATCGACGGCAAGCTACTGGGTGCGCTCAGCTACCGGATCGGTCAGTTCAGTAAGGAACCCATCGCCGGCATCACGCCCATTGAGCAGATGCTGCAGGTGCGCAATTCCGCTCTCCCCGTGATTCCTGCCACCCCGGCCGCCACCCCAGGAGCCTCGGATCCTACGCCTCGTCCAACATCCACCTCAGGTGAGATTGTCCCGATGGAGACCTCACTTGTCTTCACTGGCTTCTCACAAGACACGGTGGCTCTGTTCCGGGATCGCTTTACCTCGCTGGGTCTGAACCCTGTGGCCGGCATCGGTTCGGCGTCGCCTGGGGAGAAACAGCCTGAGCCGATCGTGCCTGGCTCGGCCGTCTCCGCCATTCTGGTCGACGGGGATCTCTCGATCGCCGGCACATGCACGGTCACGTATGTCGACCCGAAGCAGTTGCTCGCCTGTGGTCACCCGATCACGCAGTATGGCAACATCTCCATGCCGATGACCAAGGCCCAGGTGCTGGCTACCCTCTCGTCGCCCCTGAACTCCTTCAAGATCGTTAATACGACCGAGACCGTCGGCGCCTTCACGCAGGATCGCGCGTCGGCCATCCTTGGCCAGTTCGGCCAGACTGCGGAGATGATTCCCGTCACTGTTGCACTCAATGGCGGCAAGCCGATGCACTTCCGTGTCCTCAACAACCGGGAGCTTACTCCTCAGGCTCTGCTGGCCTCGGTTTATCAGGCCATCCATGGCACCAATACCTACGCGTCGGAGCTGTCCTATCGGGTGAGTGGAACGATGAACCTTGCCGGTTATCCGCCGGTAAGCTTCTCTACGGTCGCCGCGCAAACAGAGCTCGCTCCTGCCGCGATTGTTGCGGCTCTCGCCGTCAATGACCGCTTCCAACCCATCTACAACTCTCCGGCCGAGCAGCCAACGATCACCGGTCTCTCTCTGAAGGTAGAGACGCTTCCCGGCCGTCGCACAGCCCAGCTTGAAGCAGCGCGCCTCAGCGTCGTCGAAGCCTCCCCCGGTGACGAGATCACCGTCGAGACAACGGTCACTCCCTATCAGAGCGCCGCGAGGATCATTCGTATCCCGGTAAAGCTGCCCTCCACGCTCGACCCCGGGCCGGTGCGCATTCTGGTCTCAGATGGAGCTACCCTCGACCGTCTGCTTGCCCAGCAACTGCCCTCGTCGCTCTCCCTGCGCGACACCATCACGCAACTCAATGAGCGGCATCCAAACGACCGGGTTTACGTGACTGTGCTGGACCACTCAGCTCAGGCAGTCATCAATGCACAGGCGCTACCCCAGGTCCCACTCTCCATCGCCAACATCTATCAGCCGCTTCAGGACTCGCGGCGTATGAACCTCAACGGAGAAAGCCTGCGCGAAGCCGGCTCAGCCCC
>JAEKKE010000505.1 GCA_019510535.1 Acidobacteriota bacterium | reverse complement strand
GATTGCAAACCTGGCGACTTCACCGTATTGACTGTGCCCGCGCTGTTTGCCGCGCGAGGAGATGCCCATGCCGATATGGATACCCATCCCGGATCGCTGGAGAAGCTTTTAGAGATGGCTGCGCGAGACGATGCGGCAGGCCTGGGTGACGCACCCTGGCCACCTCATTTCCGCAAGACGGAAGGCGAGGGAACTCGTGTGGCGCCCTCCCGCGCGAAGAAGACACGGGTGAAAATGTCGCTTGTAACCATCGCCAATTCACCTGACAAAGATGCCGCTCTGGCTGGCCTCGATCGATGGAAGAAGAGGCACGCAGAAGCCGCCGGGTATCTGGAATCGGATGATGTTCTGGTTGATTCCATGCGCGGACGGTCGTCTACATGGACAAGGATTCGGGTGAATCTTCGGCATGTTCCTGAAGCAATGCGACCGGCCCAGGAGACTCCCGATCCGGATGACGATCCGACCCGCAAGACGGGCAGATCTCGGCGGCAGCCGGCAAAGAGATGATTCATTGATTCTCTGGAAAGATTGCCTTCAATTCTTCCGGTGGCACGACCTCAAGTTGTTCGTACGTGCATTCCTCCGGCTTCTTATCAAAACGCCAGCGGCGAAACTGCGCCATGTGACGAAAACGTCCACTCTGCATGTGCTCATAAGCAACTTCAGCGACAAGTTCCAATCGAAGCGGCTCCCAAGACAGATCTTTCCCCTGGCTCCAACGACTCTGGCCTCCAGGCCTGCGATGTCCGCCGCCGCCATTTTCCATCTCCTCATCCAACTGCCCCTTCCAGGGATGATTCGAGAGAGCATCTTTCTGATAGGGCTTGAGGAACTCGACGAGCTCATATCGTTTTTGGAGAGGAAAGCTCCCGCAAACTCCGACATGCTGCAGTCTGCCGGAGTCGTCATAAAGACCCAGCAGTAAGGAACCGACCGCTGGACGATCGCCTTTGCGATACCAGCGAAACCCGGCAACGACGCAATCACAGTCGCGTTCATGCTTGACCTTAAACATGGTCCGCTTATCCGATTGGTAGATGCTGTCTTTTGCCTTGGCGATAACGCCATCGAAGCCGGCGCCTTCGAAACGCCGGAACCAGTCACGCGCCAATTCCAGGTCATCTGTGGCGGGTGTGAGGTGAATGGGAGGTTCCGCTTTGGAGAGTAATGATTGCAGCTTTGTCCGTCGTTTCTGAAATACCGTCTCTCTCCAGTCGTGATCGTCTTCCGCTAGCAAGTCGAAAAACACAATTGACGCGGGTGTCTGTTGACTAAGCAGCTTTACTCTTGATGCCGCCGGATGAATGCGGAGCTGCAGGGCATCGAAGTCGAGCGATCCATTTCTGGAGATCACGATCTCACCATCGAGAACGCATCTCTTCGGGAGTTGCTCCAGGAGGGTATCGACAAGGTCCGGGAAGTATCGGTTCAGCGGCTTCGTATCCCGGCTTTGGAGCAGGAGCTCTTTCCCATCACGAAATACCAGCGCACGAAACCCATCCCACTTCGGCTCATAAATCCACTCAGAACCCGTGGGTAATTGATCGACGCGCTTGGCAAGCATGGGAAGGACTGGCGGATCGATGGGAAGATCGAATTTACGTTCATCCTTCACGTTGACCCACCTGAATTGGTGCATGGCATTTCATACACCTTAGGATGCGTCGGGCGAGAACTACGTTCGTCCGCCATGTCGTATGCCTCTACCGGTTGCCAAGTACCGCAACACCATAGGCAGGCAAACTGACACTCGTAACGGACGCATTGTTGTGAAGGATGTCCTTACGTGCGCCGGGCAAGGTAATGGCTTTTGTCTCTGTGCTCAGATTCACCAGAATGGCGATCTCCCGATCGTTACCCTGACGAAGAGACAACTCAACGCCTTCGGGCATCACCGGCCAGGCGCTCTTCACTCCACTGGTGTCCAGCATCCAATGCGCGGCCTTCTTTGCGGTGTTTTCGTCCAGCCACGCACCGATATACGTGATGCGGCCTTTTCCAACCTTCTTCGTGATCGCTGCCGGTTGGCCATCGAGCCAGCCGTTGCCCTTGCCATAGCGCATCAGGGTTTCGGTATCGCTCTTGGCGCTGAGCTGCTCCGCCCACATCGCGGACGTCCCACTACCCCATGCACCCTCAATCGGCACGGGAGCCTGAAGCGCATAATATTGCTCCACGCGTCCTCCCACAGCGGCAGCGAATGGGCCCGGCTGGCGTGCGGGCTGCAGGGAGTTATCTTCGCCTTTCATCACTGAACGCTGGCCAAATACAAGGTGTCCGCCGCGTTCTACATACTGCATCAGATTAGCCGTCTGCTGCGGTGTAAGCAGGTTCATTGCGGGGGCAACGACCAGCTTGTAAGCGTCGAGCGGCGCTGACGGCGACACGATATCGATCGAGTGTGCCTCTTCCCGAAGCGGCTGATAGTAACTAATCAGCGCATCGACAGGATCCCACTGACGGTTATGCCTCTGCCAGTTGATCGCCCAGCGGCTCTCATAGGACTGCAGTACCGCGACCTGCGACTTAACGGTGGTATCGATCAGCTCGCGTGAAGCCGCTGTGAACTCCTTACCAACCTGGGCAACCTCGTCGTACAGCGGGACAGGTTCACCATCCGCACCGACCAGGGTGCCGTGGTACTCTTCCTGCCCGTTCAACGCGGAACGCCACTGCCAGTATTCAACTGCATCGGCGCCGTGACCAATGTCATGCCACGCCATGGCACGGACTTCACCCTTGTCGAGCGGGTTGTTGTTTGCGTGCCAGTTGACGAATCCCGGCTGCGTCTCCATCACCCAGAAATTCTTACGGAGAAAGCCGCGGGTCAGATCGTGGGCCGCGC
>JAEKKE010000327.1 GCA_019510535.1 Acidobacteriota bacterium | reverse complement strand
ACACTGGACAGGTGCGGACTAGAGCATTTTCCCGGTTGCTGGGTATCCCGGAAGAGAAGCGTAGCGGCGTTTTCATTCCGGAAAACGCCCATAGATCCGGAAACCCTATACGACACGTACAGGGAAAACGCTCTAGAGCTCAGGCGCCGTCACTTCCGCTGCTTGCCTATGGATTTCTGCTGACCGGCCTGGGTACGGCTCTATTGGGTCCCATTCTTCCCCTGCTTGCAGCCAGGCACCATCTGTCGGACGCCTCCATCGGCCTGCTGCCGCTGGCGCAGTTTCTGGGGGCTACCGTCGGCGGCATGACAGTCTTTCGCCGGCCACAATACAGCTTCGGGACCGGAGCCTTCGCCGCCGCGGCCGGGCTTTCTCTCTTTGCGATTGCGCCCGCCCTCCCAATGCTCATGGCCGTGCTCTTTGCCGGGGCCTGGGGCATCGGCCAGATGATCGCCTCGTCCAATGTGATTGCCGGCTCACGCTATACGCAGAACCGCGCCTCCGCTCTCACGCTTCTCAATGCGCTCTTCAGCGTCGGCGCGCTGTTATCGCCGTTGTTCGCCTCCTGGCTTACACCTCACATGCCGCTGCGATCGATTCTGTGGGGTTTCGCGGCTCTCTTCGCGATTGCAGCGCTCCTGTTTGCTTTCGAACGCAGCCGGAGCCCCATCGACGTTCCGGAAAGAACCTCCGCGGCCGCTTCGGACGTTCCGTCGCTTGGTCTTCCTCTGTTCCTTTTCTTTGTCCTTCTGCTTGCCCTGTACGGAGCGTATGAGAGCAGCTTCAACGTCTGGCTTACCACCTACATGCTCCGCTATGGAGGGCGTTCGCTTTCTGAAAGCCAGGCCGTGACCTCCGCGTTCTGGATCGCCCTCGCCTGCGCCCGTCCCCTCTCTTCAGCCGTCCTTCTGCGTCTGAAGGACACCATCCTGCAGCGTCTTGCGCTGGTAGCGTTGGTGATCAGTACAGTAGCGCTCCTGTTCGCTCATACTGCCGTCGAAATCACCGCCGTGGCCATCATTCTGGGGCTTTCGCTCGGCCCGGTCTTTCCTGTAACCTTCGCCCTGATCCTCGGCCGCAAACCTTCTCCACGGCAGGCAGGTGTCATCCTTGCCGCCTCCGGCCTGGGAGCCGCCCTTCTGCCATGGCTTATGGGAGTTGTCTCACGGCAGTCCGGCTCGCTGCGGACGGCATTCCTGCTTCCGCTTGCCGTCGCTGTTAGCCTGTTGCTGCTCTCCTTCAAGCTGACCCGTTCGGCCCAATAGAGTGCTACCTGCTGCCCGCCGAGAGTTCGCCTAGAACCTCAGCGTCACGAGTAGCCTCTACGTCCTCGATACGGAAGACATGGGTTTCCTTCGGAGGCTCGAACCGTCCCGACCCCAGATACGCGGCAACAATGCCCGCCGTTAGCTCCGGATGCAGGACTGCCAGCGGAACCAGATATTTCTTCGACTTCACCAGTGATTCGGCAACTCCGTTCACGCGGGTGCTGCGAGGGATATCGCCGGGCACCTGCGGAATGACGAAGGTAGTCAGTTCCAGCTCATCGTGTTTGCGGGCGTACTTCACGAATGATTTTGCAATCTGCTTCGGCGTGGTGATACCTCCATCCGCCAGAATATTGCGGTGAACCGCCTTCGGAAAATACAGATTCAGGAGCTTGCGCGAGAAGTCGGCACAGTTCTGAAACAGCAGGTTGAAGTGGCTGCGATTATGGCCTTCGTTGTAAGCCGTAATCAGCTCCGCATCCTGCGCAGCCGTCGTTCTTACCTGGAAGCCGTAGATCTTGCGGTCGTACGAAGATCCGACCATCTGGATCCAGTCACCTTCCGGGGAGCTTCCATCCGCCTCATCCGGCACAACCTCACGCAAGTGGCGACGGCGGTATGCATCCCGAAGATCCGTCTCTAGCTGTGCTGTCGCGGCCAACGGGATGTCGTTTCTGTCTTCCACGGCATACAGATATGGAATCAGAGGAATGGCTACCCAGTCGTAGTGATTCACCTTGTAATAGCGGCTGATCACCACTCCCAGCTCGCCAGGCGTGCACCTCCGCAGGCTGACCGGAGTCTCGGCGCAGACATGGTCAAGATATATGGCAGCGTGACCTGTCGGATTCATCTCTCCGAACCGGCCGAAAGGTTCCTCCACGAGCAGTGCGACACTGCCCTGCGCGGCAAAACAGGCAAAAAAAAGTGCCGCACATACTCCCCAACGGCAAAATCTCGCAAACCCAAATAAGCTCATCCGTCCCGTATCTATTTCGATGCAACTTAAACAACCTGTTTGTGACTTCCTAGGCTTGAACCGTCACAACAGAAAAAAGTCGCGACTGGATTGGTTGCTCACATTGCCTGCGATAGAGCATTTTTCCTGTAGATGTCGCGCGGGCTCCCGCATCTATGGGCGTTTTCCGCAATGAAAACGCCACAGCACACCCTTCCGGACTACCCAGCAACAGGGAAAATGCTCTAATGATTACTGGGAGCGAAGTTATTGTGCAAGAACGGGTTATCACGCTTGCGATTACCGGAGCCAGCGGTGCGATCTTCGCACGGCTTGCTCTTGAGATGCTCGATATCGACGCTCGCGTTCGCCGCATCCACCTGGTTGCATCGGATGCAGCTCTCCGCGTCTTTGCCGAAGAGCTGCAACTTGCCGGCCGCACCCAACTGGTGGAACGTCTTCTTGGCCGAGGCTCAGACAAGATCGTGCATCACGGACAGGACGACATAGGAGCGGCGATTGCCAGTGGAAGTCATCTTAGCCACGGCATGATTGTGCTTCCATGTTCCATGGGTACCCTGGCAGGCATCGCCAACGGCCTTGCCTCTAACCTGATTGAGCGCGCGGCGGATGTCACGCTGAAAGAGCGCCGTCCGCTGGTGTTGTGTGTGCGTGAGACTCCGTTCAACCGCATTCATCTACGGAATATGCAACTCGCAGCGGAGGCCGGTGCGACTATCTATCCCGTTATTCCGACCTTCTATAACCATCCTCAGAGCGTCGAGGATATCGCTCGCAACTTCGTTCATCGTGTTCTGGCGCATATCGGTCTGCCGCAGGCTGGGGCGTATGAGTGGAAGCCGGAAGATTAAGTAGCATTCTCGCTTCGTACAGTCATACTTCCATTACCCGAACGACAATTCAAAAGAGATCGGCACCAGTGCTTGGGACAGTAAAGGCCGGGCCCATGTCCCCGCGGGACATGGGGCACCCAGTGTATGGGTTGTTCGAGATTGGTTGATTCCCGTCCAGCAACCAGGAACTAGCAACCAGCAACTCGCTTTACTTCGGCCATTCTCTGCGGCCGCCGGCAGTAGCAGGCTCTGACGCGAGAAACTCTTTTGTCGCTGCAAAGACTGGTACGGGACACTCGCGTGGAGCCAGATGTCCGCAGCCATCCACGATCTCCAGGCGCGCCTGCGGCACCAGTTGCTGTAACCTCTCTCCGGTCACGGGCGGAATCAGACGATCCATTTTTCCCCACACGACCAGCACGGGCAGTTTCAAGCCGCTCAAGCGGAAGTCCATCAGTTCGCGCCCGATGGTCATCGCGCGAATACTCCGCTGTGTCACCCATCCATTCTCGGCGGCACGCCGTACGACGTCGCGAGATACGAAGTCTGGCAGACGGGTCGGCACCGGCTCCAGAACACGCAGCAGCTCGGTTACCTCGTCGATGCTCTTCGGCGTGAAGTTGTCGAACGAGAAATCCACCTGGAAGTAGAGTCCTGCGGTGTCATACAACACCAGACGCCGAACGCGCTGCGGATAATCGACCGCCAGACGCATGCTTACCCAGCCCCCCATCGACCAGCCGATCACGTCCGGCTGTGCCAGGTGCATGGCGTCCATGAACTGCGCCACCATCTTCTCTTCTTCAGCGATAGAGTAGTCGGAACCCTGGGGCTTTGCAGACCGGCCATAGCCCAGCAGATCAGGCGCGTAGACGTGATATCCCTCACCGGCAAAACGAGGCATCAACTCAGCCCAGTCTTCGACGCGGCTTCCCAGTCCGTGGACCAGCAATAGCTGCTTCCCGTTCTCTGGCCCGGCCTCGACGTAGTGAATCCGGTGATCGTCAAGTTCGATGTAATGGCTGCTTACACCCTGCCGCCACATCTTGTAGTGCAGCAATTGATCGCTCACCCACAAAGGCCGCAGATAAAACACTGCACCAGCTACGAGAACCACGAGCAGAAGACTTCCAAGGATGCGTAAGAACCAGCGCTTCATCAGATCAGTTGAACCCCAGCTTGCGGCAGAGACTGTCGACCCGTGCCTTTACCTCTGATGGCATCTCCAGCATCTCCGGCCATTCGCGGTTGAAGCCTTCGGCGGCCCACTTCCGCGTTGCATCAATGCCCATCTTGCTGCCGTAGTTCGGCAGACGCGATGCGTGATCCAGAGAGTCCAGCGGCCCCAGCGTGAACTGGATATCGCGCTCCGGATCGATGTTGTTGGTTACGCGTAGCGTCACCTCGGCCAGATCCTGCACATCGCAATCCTCATCCACTACGATCACGATCTTGGTGAACATTGCCTGTCCCATCGACCAGATGGCGTTCATCACCTTGCGCGCCTGCCCGGCGTAGCTCTTCTTGATGGAGACGATCATCAGGTTATGGAAGACACCCTCCGGCGGCAGATTCACATCCACAATCTCCGGACAGGTCAGCTTCATCAAAGGCAGGAAGATACGCTCCACCGCCTTCCCCATCCATGCATCTTCCATCGGAGGCTTGCCCACTATCGTGGCAGCATATACGGGGTCTCTGCGATGCGTGATGCACGTAATGTGAAAAACGGGATATTCGTCCTTCATGGTGTAGAAGCCTGTGTGATCGCCGAAGGGGCCTTCGGTACGCAACTCCGTCAGATCGACATAGCCTTCCAGAACGATCTCTGCATGCGCCGGCACCTCCAGATCGACCGTTTCGCACTTCACCAGTTCCAGCGGTTGCTGCCGCAGGAAGCCGGAGATCAGATATTCCTCCACCTCCGGCGGAGCAGGCACAATCGCTGCGAAGGTTGTCGCCGGATCGGCGCCGATTGCTACCGCGACCTCCATCCGGCTGCCACGAATCTTCGTCAGCACCTGCTGCGGCACACTGCTTACATCGGCAGCGGCAGTCGTCCCCCCCTGTGTCAGGGCCATCACGTTCACCGCATCAGTGCTGTTACCGGCAGCCTCACGCAGGACCTCCCGCAGGTGCTCCGCGGCGTTCTTCTGCCGCTGCCAGTGCATGCCGGTCGTCTTACCGTCATAGACCTGCATGCGATACATGCCCAGGTTGCGCTTACCGCTCTTCGGATCTTTCGTCGTTACCAGCGGCAGCGTTATAAAACGGCCACCGTCCTGCGGCCAGGTCTTCAACACCGGAAACTCAAGGACGTCGAAGTTCTCGCGGCGGATCACCTCTTTGCACAAAGCGTCCTTATTGCTGACGACTTTAGGGAAGAACCGGCCGACTTCTGCAAGCTTGGGCAGCATCTTCAGCTTGTCCATCAGGCCGCCGGGCATTGGCGGATGCAGCAGCTCCTCAATGCGTCCTGCGACTTCATCAAGCGAGTTCACGCCCAGCGCCATCATCATGCGGCGTTCTGAACCGAACTGGTTCATCAGGACGCGGCTTCCGGAGTATCCCTTCACGTTCTCGAAGAGAAGCGCCGGACCATCGCTTTTGACCGCACGGTCGGCGATCTCGGCCATCTCGAGGATCGGATCGACCTGCTCGCGAATCCGCACGAGTTCCCCAGCCTGCTCCAACGCCTTGATCCAATCCCGCAAATCCCGAAATGCCACTCGACTCTCCTTACCACCCCTTATCCTACCCTGCGCTACGCTGAGGACATGCCTCTTCAGCCAGCTACACGTGATGATCTCCCGGCCATCTGCGCGATCGAGTCACTCTATCCCGCATACATCACCGTGCAGCCGGCGGAACAACACCTTGCCGCCCTCGATGATCCGAATCTCGCTTACCTCGTTGCGCGGGACGCTGACGGCAGCGTTGCAGGATATGTGATCATGGCGGGGCGTCGCTCGCCGCACCACATCATCGAGCTGCGCCGTATCGCAGTCCGCAATCCCAGCCGGCGGCTTGGCCGTCCAATGCTGCTTGAAGCCATGCGGCTCGCCTTCCGCGAGTATGGTGCGCATCGGCTATGGCTGGATGTCGCCGAAGAGAATGAGCGAGCACAGGCGCTCTACCGTTCCGCAGGCTTCCAACAGGAGGGAATTCTACGAGAAGCCCACTATCACGACGGGAGCTATAGCTCGCTGGTGCTGATGTCGATGCTGGAACAGGAATACAAGGAACAAGAAGGCAAGGAACAAACTTAGAACCGGCAGTGTCTATGGCAGCGTACGCATTCCTCGCTGGATGCGCACTCACATGAAGGAGAGTGCCACCATGCTTGAGTCTGCGCTGATCGAATCCACAGGACGCATCCACACCGCCCGCCGCTACACAGCTATCGCCTCGATTGGTCTCCAGCTAGTTATTGGAGCAGCCTGTATTACCTATCCGCTGCTCTACCCCGAAGCACTTCCAAAGTCAGCGATCACACCACTGCCACTTCAGCCCCCGATGCTTGCCAAAGCGCCTCAGGTTGTCGCACAGGCCGCGACGAGGACAGTGTCACCGACGACACCGGTTGTGGATCTCACACTCCATGCACCACCCGTCATTCCCAAGACGATCGATACGACACCGGATACAGACGTGGCGAAAATTGGGATACCGATCATCGGCTCAGGAACAGGGGACAGCAGGAACAACGTCATCGGTTCGATTCTGTCTGATGTCGGTCCGACACCGCCAATCGTCAGTGTCGTACCAAGGCCCAAACCGGCGGTGCAACGCGTTACTGAGGGGGTTACTCGTGGATTGCTGTTGAAACCGATCACCCCTGTGTATCCAGCTATTGCACGGGCGGCTGGTGTCCGCGGTACGGTAGTAGTTTCGGCAGTGATTTCTAAGTCAGGAACAATCGAGAGCTTGCAGGTACTCAGCGGCCCTGAGATGTTGCGCAGAGCGGCTCTCGATGCCATTAGCGCCGCACGCTATCAGCCTTATCTTCTGAATGGAGAACCCACAGAGGTTCAAACCACTATCACCATCAACTTCACCATGGGCAGCTAGAAAGCAGCTGCCCGACAGGTATCGGTAGAGAAGCAGATTTCTCCGCTTCGCTACGAAATGACAAAAGTTTGTAGAAACCGATAATGCTGACGAACAACTAGCAACCAGGAACTAGCGACCAGCAACCTAGGTTAGGCGCTCACTGCAAGCTTTGACCCGGTGGAAGCCGGCTCGACGTACTCTTCCAGGGGATATCCTGCCTGCTTCCACCCGTCAAAGCCGCCCTTCAATGGCCTTACGCGGTAGATGCCCAGCTTGTGCAGCCGCAGCGCTACCTTCGCGCTGGTCTCCTCGCTCGGACAGGTGCAGTACAGCACCACGTCCCGGTCGCGTGGAATCTGGTCGTGCTGCTTCTCCAGCTCTGCCGGCTGAATGCGGACTGCCCCTGGCAGCACCCGAGGATCCGGGAGGTAGTCCAGCGGATGCCGCAGATCCACGATGAACGGCGCCACCGTTCCGTCTTCCGAGGCTGTGTCGATCATCTTCTTCAGCTCGGAAGCGTCCAGACGAAGCTCGCGCACGCTCAAAAGGAACTTGCGCTGCCGCCAGACCTTCTGCACAAGGAAGCCGATGACAAGCAGAACAAACAGAACACCTGCAAATCTACCCATCCAGTGGAAGAACGCTGCGTTTCTCTTGGCGATATCGCCGAAGAACCGGCCGGCGAAGATGTACGCGCTTCCCCAGATCAGTGCCCCCAGGCCATCCATGACCAGGAACTTCGGATAGGACATACCTGTCTGGCCGGCAACCGGTGGCGCCAAAGTATTGAGGCCCGGCACAAATTTGGCGAAGAGCAGGGTCACACCGCCGCGGCGGCCGAAGTACCCCTCGGTCTTTTTGACGCAGGCGCTGGCCTCCAGGCTCAGCCGGCAGACCAGCTTCACTACCCTGCCCCCAAACCGGCGCCCAAGCCACCACCAGACAGAGTCCGCCAGAAGACACGCTATTACGACTGCAGCCAGAGCAATGGAGGCGTGCAGCTTGTGGGCAGCCGAAAGCGTTCCCACCGTAAGCAGCGCGGGCGTTGTCGGAATTGGAATGCCGAGCTGCTCCAGCAGCACCCACGTGAACAAAATCACGTAGGCGTACTGCACAAAGAACTCGATGGCGATTGGCATGAAAGTGGCCCCGGAGGAGGTTACATCCTAACTCACTAGATGTACGGATGGGTAAAGAAGGTGCAAAGCAGCAAAAAGAGCCTGCCCCGCCGGGGACAGGCTCTCCTATTTTAGGGCTTCCGAAGTAGATTTACTCCGCAAAGGTCAGCGGCATCTCCACCAGGTGTTGGCTCAGGAACCAGCTCTGCAGCTCATTCGGGCGGAGCACATCGCTAACTGCCAGATCATTGGTGCCATCGTCGCCCGCCTTATCGGCCGCTTCGGCAAGCTCGCGGCACTCCTCAATGATGAGCCGGTGTGCATCCAGCAGACGTGAAATCTGCACTGGAACCTCTTCCCGGCCGCGGGGCGGACGCTGAATCTTTGATACCTCAGCCACATCCGCTCCCATCGCGATCGTGACACCACCCAGCAACTGGATCCGCTCGGCGATCACATCGACGATCTCCACCTGCTCTTCGAAGTGCTTATCAAACAGGAGGTGAAGCTGGTAGAAGGTAGGTCCCGCCACCTGCCAATGGTGCTTTTTATACATGTCACGGAGGGTGATCGAGTCCGCCAAAAGCTGGTTCAGCTTAGCGCACATCGCTTCACGAACGTCGGACTCCAGAGCGTTCGGAAGATCCTTCACCACCGAACCGTACTTCTGGATCTCCTTAGCCTTCTCATGCCAGTGGGGCGTGATCAGGTCTTTGTTCTCAACCTTCTTCATAGCGACAGCCATTGTTATTTCTCCTTGGGGAATCCCACATCGAGCTTAGGATGCAGGCTTCCCCAATTCGGATTGCCGCTACTTGATTCGTACCTCCGGCACGACCGAATAACCGGGCCGCAACGAAAGATCCTTGTTTTCTTCCTTCAGGTTGGTGAAGTCAACGCGCACCGGAATACGCTGTACCACCTTCACGTAGTTACCCGTGGCGTTCTCCGGCGGGAAGAGGCTCAGCCGCGAGCCTGTCGCGCCGCCAATCTGGGTCACCTTGCCCTTGTACTCACGTCCACCCAGGGCGTCTACCTTGATGACGACTTCCTGGCCGGGATGCATCTTCTCGAGCTGGGTCTCCTTGAAGTTAGCCGTAACCCAGAGGTTCTCCAGCGGCACAATCGTCAGCAGATTCTGCCCGATGGACAGGTTCGCTCCCACCTGGACATTCTTCTTGTTCACAATGCCAGTCACCGGGGCGGTAATTTTGGTGTAGCTCAGGTTCAGCTTGGCCTGGTCGACCCTGGTTTGGGCCTGTCTGACCTCGGCAGCGGCGGCAGTGGCGCGAGCCTCCTGAACCTTAACCTGTTGAGGACCATTCTTGGCAGCCTGAGCAGCACTGGCCTGAGACTGAATCAGCTTCTGCTGCGATTGGCGGACCGCTTCCTGCTGCGCCACCAGAGACGACTGGGCCTCGAGGTACTGGGCCTTCTGGGCGGCAGCGGTCGCTACAGCTGCATCGAACTGCTGCTTCGAGATCACGTCCTTGGCCACCAGCGGTGTATATCGCTGTACGTCCAGATCGGCTTTGGTCAAGTTCGCCTTCGCCTGTTCCACCCGAGCCTCGGCAGCCGCGACCTGCTTCTGGGACTGCGCCACGGCGGCGATAGCTCCCTGGACATCAGAACTCGTAGTCGAGGTTTCTGTACGCGTGCTCAGGCTCGTGATCGGCACGTTCACCGTTGCCTGCTCATAGGATGCCTGGGCATTCGCCAACTGCGCTTCGGCCTGCTGCAGCGCTACTTCGTAGTCCTTCGGATCGATCTCCGCCAACACCTTGCCGGCCTCGACCGTCTGGTTGTCTTCCACGTAGACCTTGATGACCTGACCGGTCACACGTGAGCTCACCTGGTACAGATCGCCATCTACTTGGGCGTCATCGGTATCTTCAGTGAAGGTGCTGCGCCAGTAGAACAAGCCGCCCGCCAGTGCCAGAAGCACCAGCACCGCGATTATGATGACGCGCCGCTTGGCCTTCTTCTCCGGCTGCTCGGGCGCCGTATCATCGCTGCGCTCCTGCACAGCCTGCGGCTGAATCCTCTGCTG
>JAEKKE010000504.1 GCA_019510535.1 Acidobacteriota bacterium | reverse complement strand
CCGAGGAGAGTGATCAACTGGGCGAGCGTAACGGGCTCTTCCGCAGCGTAGATGATGGCTTCGATCTTGGCTTTAAGGCTCATTTCCTGTCCGTGACAGTGTAAATGGCGGGATTGAGTGGATTTCGTGGTCTTTATTTTCCGTTTCCAGCTACATTCGCACCCGATTTAGATTTCGGGAGTGCAGAGATACCGGTATACCGAAAATATGAACCTAAAGCGTCTGCGCGAGAGCAGCGATCAGGTCGTCTGCGTCCTCAATCCCGAGCGAGAGCCGGAGCAAATCATCCGGAATCGATCGGTCATGCTCAGCGGGAACACTGGCGTGCGACATCGCCGCCGGAATGCTGATGGTGGAGTTCACCGAGCCGAAGCTGACGGCGATCTTGAGCAGGTCGGTCTGCTCGGCGATGCGCTTTGCCGCAGCACGCGAGCCGGCACGGAAGGTCAGCAACGAGCCCGGACCGTTCGCCTGGCGGCGCTGCAGTTCGTGGCCGGGATGCGACGGCAGCCCTGGATAGTTCACCTCGGCGACGCGCGGGTGCGCCGCGAGGAACTCCGCCACCTTGCGCGCATTCGCCTGCTGCGCGTCAATCCGCAGCTTCAATGTCTTAAGACCCCGCAGCACCAGGTAGCAGTCGAAGGGACCGAGCGCCGTACCCTCGGCGTTCTGCAGGAAATAGATCTCCTGTGCCAGCTTCTCGTCTTTCACGACGATCACGCCGCCGGTGACATCCGAATGGCCGCAAAGAAACTTCGTCGCTGAATGCAGAACAATGTCGGCGCCCAGCGTGAGTGGGTTCTGCAGATACGGCGACATCACCGAGCTGTCGACACAGACCAGGGCGCTATGGCGGTGGGCCACCTCAGCGATGGCAGCCAGGTCGAGAATGCGTAGCAGTGGATTGGTAGGCGTCTCGAGATAGACGAGTTTCGTCTTCGGCGTAATCGCCCGGTCCAGCGCAGTGGGATCCTGGGCATTGACAAACTTCACGCTCAGGCCGGCACGGCCAATCACCTTACCGAAGAGACGCGATGCTCCGCCGTAGAGGTCGTAGTCGGCGACGATCTCATCGCCGGCGGAGAGCAGATGCGTGACCGTCGCGATGGCTGCCATGCCGCTGGCGAAGGCAAAACCGCGGGTTCCCTGCTCAAGCGCCGCCATCTGGTCTTCCAGCACCTTGCGGGTGGGATTGCCGGAGCGCGAGTAGTCGAACTTGCCGAAGGCGTCCGCTTCCTCCTGCGCAAAGGTCGCGGTCTGGTAGATCGGCGTGGCCGAAGGGTGCAGCGGATCGCCGGGAGCAGCGTCAAACTGAACCAGCCGCGTTCCGAACTTCACGCCTTGCTCCCAAACACCGCGGCGAAGGCCTGCTCGAAGTCAGCGATGAGGTCCTTCGGAGCTTCAAGGCCGACTGAGAGACGGATCAGGCGATCGGAGATGCCCAGCGCCTCGCGTGCTTCGCGGGTGAGATCGCAGTGCGATGCCGTCGCTGGATTGGTCGCCAGTGTCTCCACTGAACCGAGGCTCTCGGCGCAGGTGCAGAGCTTGAGGGCGTTCATGAAACGCAGTGAGTCTTCCGTGCTGGCGTCGAGCTCAAAGCTCAACATGCCGCCGAAATCGCTCTGCTGCGACGCAGCCAACGCTTTCTGCGGGAAGGAGTCGAGCCCCGGATAGTTCACCTTGGCTACACGCGGATGCGCTTCGAGCCATGCAGCAATCTGCTTGGCGTGATTGCAGTGCACGTCCAGACGAGCCGGCAGCGTCTTGATGCCCTGCAACGCCAGCCACGAGTCGAAGGGCGTCTGGATGGAACCGATGGTCTTGCGTACCAGACGCAGGCGCTCCACCAGCTTTTCATCGTTGGTCGCCAGTGAGCCGCCGATGGTGGCGTTGTGGCCGTCGATGTACTTCGTCGTCGAGAGCATGGAGACATCCGCACCCAGCGCGAGGCAGTCCTGCAGCAGCGGCGTGAGGAAGGTATTATCCACGGCGACGAGGATGTTCTCGTGCTTGTGCGCGACCTCTGAGACACCGCGGATATCGGAGATCTTCAGCGTGGGGTTCGCCGGAGACTCCAGGAAGACCAGCCGCGTGTTCGGCTTGATGGCGGCTTCCACCGGCGCAGCGCTGGAGGTATCGACGTAGCTGTATTCGATACCGAAGTTACCCAGCACCTGGTGGAACAGACGCATGGTGCCGCCGTAGATCACATCCGAGAGGATGACGTGATCGCCCGCCTTGAGGATTGCCATACACAGCGTGTGGATGGCTGACATACCAGACCGGAAACAGAGTGCAGTGGCCGTGTTCTCAATCGCGGCAATGGCCTGCTCCAACGCATTCACCGTGGGGTTCGCGCCACGCGAGTAGCCGTATCCCTTGGTAACGCCGACACTCTCATGGATATAGGTCGCCGTCTGGTGAATGGGAAAAAGAATGGAGTTGGACTGCATCTCGTAGGAGCGATTGGAGTGAATAACGAGTGTAGATGGATCGAAATCTGGACGTTCTGACACGGTATGCTCCCTATGTTGATTGAAGCACAACTAGCTTGACTGAGGGGTGTAGGGCGGGTTGGATGGGGAAAGACGAGGGGTAAAGGTGTGGTTGCAAGGATTGGATGGCGGTGAAAGTAAAGCAGTTCGCGCGTAGCGCGAATCTCCCACCCATCGCGATGCGATGGATGGGGCACCCGGATTTGTGGCACTCAAACAGAAGGAAAGGCCGGCGAGAACCGCCGGCCTTTCCAACTAGCATCCAGGAACTAGCAACCAGCAACTATTTTGCTGGGCACATGCTCGCCCCGGTGGTCAGCTTCTCGAACGGAGCTGCAATCTCCGCCACTGAACG
>JAEKKE010000492.1 GCA_019510535.1 Acidobacteriota bacterium | reverse complement strand
GCTGAAGGGGAACCCGATGAGTTCAAACCCCTTAGCCCGCCATCGGCGGCGCTGCCCGAGGCTGAGCAGCGCATGGGCCGCGTCCGGCCAGAATCCCTTCCTCACATATCCTGGCAGTCCAGGCGGTGGCCTCTGAAGCCGCCCTTGCGTACCAGAGAAACAGATCCCTGGATGACAAATAAGAAGAATATTAGGGGGACTAAAAAGGAATGCCGGGGAGACTTTGGTGGAGCTGAGCGGGATCGAACCGCTGACCTCCTCGTTGCGAACGAGGCGCTCTCCCAGCTGAGCTACAGCCCCACAACAGAAGTCCGCGCATCTGGTGGGCGCGGACGGTGGCACAACCAACGAGAGTTAGTTTAGCAGACGAAGGGCGCGTCTCTCAACGCGCCCTTAGGTGTTTCCATGATTCTGTGTTGCTGCCCAGACGTTGTGAGCCAGACCTTACCGCAGCGCTGCCTGCTTCTGCGCGTTGGCGGCCTTATCGGCCAGGGCCTGTGCCTGCGGCAGGAAGCCGACGGCCTTCTGGATCATCGGATCCCAGTCGGCGCGGACGTGCAGGCCTTCGGTCTGTCCGAACTGCGAGGTGAAGAGCTCGGCCTTGATGTTGGCCTTGATCCAGTCCTTCACCGCGTCGAAGTCTGCATCGGAGTAAGCAATGTTCTGCGTCGACGGAGCAGACTTCAGGAAGCTCTTGAAGTCGGTGATGACGGCATCGTCCACCGTGAACTCCTTGGTGACCGGATGCGTCGCCAGGTAGTGCTTCGAGTAGTTGAAGAAGGCGTAGCCGATCAGCAACTGGTCCTGCAGGTGTGTGGACTTCGGCGTTTCGACCTTCTCGTCCGGAGTGATGCCGCCGCCGCCGTAGACCGTGCGTCCGCTGTCGGTGAGCTTCACCTCGCGGTTCGCGTTGTCCTTCGGCGTATCGCGTACGTAGTAGTAGTCGTAGAGCGAGACGTTGTCGTAGTTACGCTGAATCAGGCGGCCGCTCGGCGTGTAGTAGTGATACGTAGTCAGTGCCAGGCCGGTGTTCTCGCTCAGCGTGCTGACGGTCTGTACCAGACCTTTGCCGAAGGTGGTTTCACCCACGATCAGGGCGCGGTCGTGATCCTGCAGCGCGCCGGAGACGATCTCGGCAGCCGATGCCGTGTTGCGGTTCACCAGCACAACGATGGGATAAGACTTACCCTGTTCGCCGCGGGTGGCGCGGTAGACCTCATCCGGGAAGGCGCGTCCCTTCTGGCTGACGACGATCTGTCCCTTCTGCAGGAACTTGTCGCTCATCGCCACAGCTTCCTTCAGCAGGCCGCCGGGGTTGCCGCGCAGATCGATGACCAGACCATCGACCTTGCCGAACTTCTCCAGAGCATCGGCGACCTCGTGGCTGGTGGTCTCCATAAAGCTGGAGACGTGGATGTAGCCGACGCCCGGCTTGATCTGGAAAGCCAGGTCAACTGAGTAGCGGGGAATCTCATCGCGGACCAGGTCAAAGGTCAGCGGCTTTTCAGAGCCCTCGCGAACCATGACGACAGAGACATGGGTGCCGCGAGCGCCCTTCAGCAGGCTGGCCACTGCGGCCGAGTCCATGCCGTCGGTCGACTTGCCGTCAACGGAGAAGATCACGTCGCCCGGGCGAATGCCGGCCTTATATGCCGGCGTTCCCTCGAAGGGAGCGACCACAACGATCTTGTTGCCCTGGGGCTGAATCTGCATGCCCACGCCGTAGTACTTGCCGTGCTGGTCTTCGCGCATCTGCGCGTAGGCCTTCGGGTCGTAGAAGTTGGAGTGCGGATCGAGCGTGTGCAGCATGCCCGGGATCGCGCCGTCGTAGATGGCCTTATCGATGCGCTCACCGGTCATGGGGTCGGCGTAGTTCTGCTCGACCACGGCGTAGGCGCTGGTGAAGCTTTTAAGGCTGTCGCGAACTTTGTTTTCGTCGGTGGCCTGTTGCGCTCCCACTCTCTGGTTCACGAACGAACCGGCAAGGGCGCATGTGGCTAGGAAAACGGTTGCAGAGAAGGCGGCACGGCGGGTGCGAAGAGCCATTGTGGAAGGTACCTCTTTATGCAGGTAGGGAAACAGCTTGAACGCGGGCTGCTCTATCTCCCGCGTATGACGGAGTATAGCACTGGAAGGTGAGCCGAACCGAGGCCCAAAATCGCCTCGCGGGGCGTAGAATAGGCGAGTCGATACCCGATTTGGGACCTTCGCGTCGAATTTGGTATGGCAGTTCAACCGGCAGGGATTCTGTTTCGATTTATGACCATTCGTCCATCCATCCTGACAGGCAGCGCCAGCCTGCTTCTGGCTGTTTCCGCGTTCGCCCAGCAGCAGCAGAAGAAGCCCAGCGCTCCGCGCTATGTAAGCCCCATTGCCCAGAAGCAGCCGGTGAATTCGCCCACGCCCAAGGCCATTACGCCCGATGCCGAGGTGGTGGAGGACATGGTCGTCCGCGTGAATGACCAGATCGTCTCCCGCTCGGACTATGAGCGCGCCCAGCAGCAGCTCGAGGGCGAGATCACTCAGAACCGGCTCTCTCCGGAAGATGCCGACAAGCGGCGCAAGGACCTGCTGCGCGATCTGATTGACCAGCAACTGTTGATTTCAAAGGGCAAGGAGCTCGGTATCAGTGCCGATGCCGAGGTTGTCCGCCGCCTGGACGAGATCCGCAAGCAGAACCACTTTGACTCGATGGAGGCCCTGGAGAAAGCGGCCCGCGAGCAGGGTGTCAGCTTCGAGGACTTCAAGGCCTCGATTCGCAACAACATCATTACCGGCGAAGTGGTGCGCAACGAGGTTGGACGTAAGTTGCAGATGACCCACGCCGATGAGGCTCGCTACTACAACGCCCACAA
>JAEKKE010000491.1 GCA_019510535.1 Acidobacteriota bacterium | reverse complement strand
CATACCTCGAAAGATACGCCGCATACCTGCTTTGGATGCACGTCTACTGGTTGAGCTTCTTAATCACCAGCTCATTCAGCAACGCGGGATTCGCCTGTCCCTTCGACAGACGCATCACCTGACCGACGAAGAAGGCCGAGACAGTCGTCTTACCACCCTTGAACTGCTCCACCTGCTTCGGATTGGCGGCGATCACCTCATCGATCATCTTCTCGATGACCGATGTATCGGAGATCTGCTGCGGCTTCTCGCGCTCGTAGACGACCGGGAAGTCCTCACCCTTTTCAAAGCTGATATCGAGCAACTGCTTCAGCATCTTGCTCGAAAGCTCACCGCTCTCGGCCAGATCAGCAGCCATCGCCAGGCCCTTCATACTGACCGGCGACTGCTCCAGCTCCAGACCGGCAGCATTCAAACGGCCGGTCAGCTCGCTGGTAATCAGCGCAGCAACACGCTTGGGACTCTTTGACGCCTTGGCCGCAGCCTCGAACTGATCGGCAAACGAAGCCGAAGCGGTCAGTGTCTCCGCATCCTTCTCGGTGATGCCGTACTCCGCGATCAGACGGGTGCGCTTGGCCTCAGGCAGCTCCGGCAGTCCCTTCAGGATCTCGTTCTTCCACTCTTCGCTGATGAGCAGCGGCGGCAGATCCGGTTCCGGGAAGTAGCGGTAATCATGCGCCTGCTCCTTCGAGCGCATGGAATAGGTCACGCCCTCGGCAGAGTTGTAGAGACGCGTCTCCTGCGCCACCTTGCCGCCTGATTCCAGAATCTCCACCTGGCGCTCGATCTCATACTCCAGCGCCGAGCGGATGAAGCGAAACGAGTTGACGTTCTTCACCTCAGCCTTGGTGCCGAACTTTTCCGCACCCTTCAACATGATTGAGACATTGGCATCGCAGCGCAGCGAACCCTCTTCCATGTTGCAGTCGGAGACGCCGGCGTACAGCAGAATCTCCTTCAACTTCGTCAGGTAATCAAACGCTTCCTGAGGCGAACGGAGATCCGGCTCCGAGACGATCTCGATCAGCGGCGTGCCGCAGCGGTTCAGATCGATGTAGCTGCGCGTCACGGAATCCGGAAAGCCGTCATGGATGCTCTTGCCCGCATCCTCTTCCATATGCGCGCGGGTGATGCCGATGCGCTTCAGGCCACCGTTGCCATCGGGAATATCGAGATAGCCGTGCTCGCACGTCGGCTTATCGTACTGCGAGATCTGGTAGCCCTTGGGCGAGTCCGGATAGAAGTAGTTCTTCCGCGCGAAGATGCTGACCGGATTGATCTTGCAGTTCAGCGCCGCACCCGTCAGCACAGCAAACTCCACCGCCTGCTCGTTCAATACAGGCAGCGCTCCGGGCAAACCGAGGCACACCGGGCAGACATGGGTATTAGGCTCGCCACCGTAGAGATTGACGCAGCCGCAGAATGCCTTCGTCTTGGTAAGAAGCTGGACGTGGACCTCAAGCCCGATCACGGGCTGGTACTTGGCGAGAACCTCGGGCGAAAGCGCGCTAGCTGTGGGCATCAGAACCAAATTTTATCAACTTAGGAGCCAAAGACGCGCTCGGGATGTGTCCGGGCGTACCGAACCCAGGCGCTATAGATTACCGACCTGCCATGTTCAGAGGAGTCGAGCCCCCACGCCCGTTTGTTGATCTTATCCGCCACCTTCCGCAGACCTTTCCGCTTCAATAGTCCATTCGGATCTTCTTCCGAAATTCGCTGGTGCAGTAGAGGCATCATCAATTCAGCCGCTTCGTGAAAACAGGCCCCTAGCTCCGGCAGGCCTAGTTCAAGCAGTCCCTCTTCCGTCTGGGCCACTAGTCCGGGTTCACCGAAATTGCCGAAGTGCCATGTAATGCTGTCGAGCGTCAGGCTCACATCAAGCCAATGTGTTGCGGCCATGGCTCTAAGTCCAACAGGAAGCGCCTCCAGACTTTGAGCAAAACTTCCATCAGTGCTGTAGGGATCACCGGAAACGCGAGCAGTCAGGATCTTCATGAGCTCCGCTAAGAAATCCTTGTCATCGCTTTGAAGGGCAGGCCACTGTTCTTCCGGAGAGCTCTGATCCATAGACCGAGTTTAGCCGACCGGCCAATCTATCTAAATCGCTCATTTTCAAACGTCTGCACATCACCACTGAGCGAATTACACTGGAAAGAGATGATTCTTCCATTTGTCCGCGAGCTGTTTGCGGAACTGGAACATACTGAGCCGTACGAACGTGTGCGCCGCCATCTGAGTGCCGGTGTGGGGCGTCGTCGTGTCTCTGGACTCACCTTTACCGCTCGCGCCCTCTATCTGCCCTACTTCGTCCGTGCCAGCCACACCCCCTGCCTCGTCATCGTCCCCGACAACAAGGCCGCCGAAGCCCTGCACGGCGCCCTGATCGAGACCTGCGAGCTCACCGGCGCACTCGACCCCAGAACCGTCCTCCGCCTGCCCTCGCACGACGTGCTCCCCTTCGAGAACCTCTCGCCGCACGCCGAGATCCAGGAGCAGCGCGCCGCCACACTCTGGAAGATCGCTACCGGCACGGCAAAGCTGGTCATCGCGCCCATGGAGTCGGCCTGCATGCGCCTCTTCTCTCGCGAGCACTATGCCGGCCTCGCCCTGCATCTGCGCCGCGGCGAAGAACACATCCCGGAGATGCTGCTCGAACACCTGCTCTCCGTCGGCTACACCCGCGTCGACGTCGTCGAGATGCCCGGGCAGGTCACCCACCGCGGCGGCATCATCGACGTCTACTCGCCCGAGCAGGATCGCCCCGTCCGCATCGACTTCTTCGGCGACGAGATTGAGACCATCCGCAAGTTCGATCCGGAGACCCAGCGCAGCTCCACGCCCATGGAAGAGGCCCTGC
>JAEKKE010000192.1 GCA_019510535.1 Acidobacteriota bacterium | reverse complement strand
CTTGATCAGGATGCGCTCGCGGCTGATGCCGGCATCTTCGTACTGCTTGATGATGTCGTGGGCCATAGCGATCGTCTTCTCCTTGTCGTAGGAGAGGCGAGCGTCCACCTCGGTCGACACGCGGCCGGGAACGATCTCAAGAATCTTCTTGCCGAAAGCAACGGCCAGCGCCTTGAAGGCTTCGGCGGCAATCGCCTTATCGTCGGCGTTGGCGCCGGCTTTCTGCTTGGCTTCCTTCAGCACTTCGTCCACGATGTGCGAATAGGCGGGCATGTTCGCCGCGGCAGTGATCAGGGACGGGTTGGTGGTGGCGTCAGTCGGCTTAAATTTCTCCATCGACTGCATATCGCCGGTGTCGGCTACGACGGTTGTGTACTGCTTGAGCTGCTCCAAAAGGGTCGCCATTGGAAAGTTCTCCTCGCACTTTAAGACTACACCTTCCAGGCGGCCATGAGGCGTGGTCCTACCAATACATCGCTTCCCGCGGCAATCCTAGGCCCCACCCACATTTCCACATCGACCGCAATATCTTGGGTTGCTTTCTAATTGATCGCAAGCTACTGTGGAGGAACTTCACGATGTGCAGGGAAAGCCCGGTGGAAACCCGGCACTGTCCCGCAACGGTTAAAGTCCGAGCACCTGCCGTGAGGAATACGCAATCATCGTCCCCGCGGAGGGAATGGCGTGGTCAGCGGCTCAGGTGCCTTTCTCGTGCTCGCACCCTGGCAGCCCTCCTCGCCCGCCACGTCCGCAGAGGCCGGTGACAAGGAGCTCATGAGCGATGGCCACCCTCTCCACCCATCCCATTTCGCAGACGACGCTGCATGATATGCATCCCGGTTTCCCCGCACCTGCCTCGGAAACCGCAGTCATGCACGTGCGCAAGCGCAACGGCTCGCTGGAGCCGGTCGACGTCAACAAGATCGTGCGCGCGGTACAGCGCTGCGCCCAGGGACTGAATGGAGTCGATGCAATCCGTGTTGCATCGAAGACCATCGGTGGCCTGTACGACGGAGCAACCACACGGGAGCTGGACAAGATCTCCATTGATACAGCCGCGGCGCTGATCGCCGAGGAGCCGCAGTACTCGCGCCTGGCAGCTCGCCTGCTGCTGGCCACGATTCACAAAGAAGTCGCCAACCAGAACCTGCACTCGTTCTCGCAGTCCATTGCTTATGGAAGCGCCGAGGGCGTAGTGAACAAGGCAGTTGCCGAGTTCGTGAATACGCATGCGCGCAAGCTGAACCACGCCATCGACGATGAGTTCAGCGACCGCTTTGAGTACTTCGGCCTGCGCACCGTGTATGACCGCTATCTGCTGCGCGATCCAATCTCGCGCAGCGTCATCGAAACACCGCAGTACTTCTTCCTGCGCGTCTCCTGCGGCCTTGCCGGCACACCGGCTGAGGCGATCGAGTTCTATCGCCTGATTGCAGCGCACGAGTACATGCCCTCTTCGCCGACGCTGTTCAACTCCGGCACCAAGCATCCTCAAATGTCGAGCTGCTATCTGCACGACTCTCCGTCGGACTCGCTGGAGTCAATCTATGACGCCTACAAGTCAGTCGCCATGCTCTCGAAGTTCTCAGGCGGCATCGGCCTCGCCTTCCACCGCGTCCGCAGCGAAGGCTCGCTGATCCGCGCCACCAACGGCCTGAGCAATGGCATTGTGCCATGGCTGCGCACGCTGGACTCCTCCGTCGCCGCGGTTAACCAGGGCGGCAAGCGTAAGGGCGCCTGCTGCGTCTATCTGGAGCCCTGGCACGCCGACATTGAACAGTTCCTGGAGCTGCGCGACAACACCGGCGATCACGCCCGCCGTACCTACAATCTGAATACCGCCAACTGGATCCCCGATCTCTTCATGGAGCGCGTGGATGCCGACGGCATGTGGTCGCTCTTCGATCCGAAGGATGTTCCTCAACTTCCCGACACCTTCGGCGATGCCTTCAAGGCTGCTTACGAGCAGGCCGAGGCCGACAAGAAGTACCGCCGCCAGGTAAAGGCTCGCGATCTCTATGCCCGCATGATGCGCACGCTGGCCGAGACCGGCAATGGCTGGATGACCTTCAAGGATGCCTGCAACCTGAAGTGCAATCAGACCGGCGTCCCAGGCAACACCGTGCATCTCTCAAACCTGTGCACCGAGATCACCGAGGTCAGCAGCAAGGACGAGACAGCGGTCTGCAACCTCGGCTCCATCAACCTGGCGCTGTACCTCACTCCCGAAGGCAAGTTCGATTTCGCCAAGCTGGCTGAGACGGTTCGTATCGCCGTACCGATGCTCGATCGCGTGATCGACATCAACTACTACCCGGTCGAGCCGGCAGCGAAGTCCAACGCCAAGTGGCGTCCAGTAGGCCTGGGTCTGATGGGACTGCAGGATGTCTTCTTCCAGATGAAGATCGCCTTCGACTCGCCTGAGGCTCGTGAGCTCTCGCGCAAGATTCAGGAAGAGATCTACTATCACGCTCTCGTAGCCAGCAATCAGCTCGCAGAGCGCTACGGAGCCCACGAGACCTTCGCGCAGACCCGCCTCGCCGAGGGCAAGCTGCAGTTCGATCTCTGGAACATCGTTCCGGAAGATACCGCTCGCTGGGACGCGTTGCGTGAACGCATCAAGCAGTTCGGCATTCGCAACTCGCTTCTCATCGCCATTGCTCCGACGGCCACCATTGCATCGATCGTCGGTTGCTACGAGTGCATCGAGCCTCAGATCTCCAACCTCTTCAAGCGCGAGACCCTGTCGGGCGAGTTCCTGCAGGTGAACAAGTACCTGGTGAACGACCTGAAAGAACGCGGCCTCTGGAACGAGGATATGCGCCAACGCCTGAAGCTGAGCGAAGGCTCCGTACAGGGCATCGACGAGCTGCCGGACGATCTAAAGCTGGTCTACCGTACCGTATGGGAGATCCCGATGCGCTCGCTGATCGATATGGCGCGTGATCGTGGAGCCTACATCGACCAGTCGCAGAGCTTGAATCTCTTCGCCGAGAGCCCCAACATCGGCAAGCTGTCATCGATGTACATGTACGCCTGGAAGAACGGCATCAAGACCACCTACTACCTGCGCTCGCGACCGGCGACACGCATCGCCAAGACCACAGTCCAGGGCTCCAGCGCGCGGCAGAATGCTCCGGCAGCCGCTCCCGCCGCCGCCACTACGTACACGCCCTCTGAGGCCGTCGCCTGCTCGCTCGAGAATCCCGAGAGCTGCGAAGCCTGCCAGTAATCCAACTCATCCGTCAGTCCTTCTCTGCCCCGGGAAGGACTGGCCATGTACTCGAAGGAGCCTTACCAATGTCTTCGTCTACGTCGTCTTCCGTTGAAGTTCCTGAGCATATTCTCGATCCCGGTCTCTGCCTGACCCTGCGCCCCATGCGCTACCCGGTCTTCTATGACATGTTCCGCGACGGCATCAAGAACACCTGGACCGTGGAAGAGGTCGACTTCTCCACCGACCTGGTCGATCTGCGCAGCAAGCTCTCCCCGGCCGAGATTCACCTTATCCAGCGCCTGGTCGCCTTCTTCGCCACCGGTGACGCCATCGTCTCCAACAACCTGGTGCTGAATCTCTACAAGCACATCAACTCGCCCGAAGCGCGCCTCTATCTCTCGCGCCAGTTGTTTGAAGAGGCTGTGCACGTGCAGTTCTATCTCACGTTGCTGGACAACTACATCCCTGATCCCGACGAGCGCGCCGCCGCCTTCGCCGCCGTGGAGAACATTCCTTCTATTCACAAGAAGGCCGATTTCTGCATGCGCTGGATGGACTCCATTCAGAAGCTCGATCACCTGGAGACCATGCAGCACCGCCGCCAGTTCCTGCTGAACCTGATCTGCTTCGCCTCCTGCATTGAAGGTCTGTTCTTCTTCGCGGCCTTCGCCTATGTCTACTTCCTGCGCTCCAAGGGTCTGCTGCACGGCCTTGCGTCGGGAACGAACTGGGTCTTCCGCGATGAGAGCGCACACCTCGAGTTCGCTTTCGAGGTCGTCAACGTCGTCCGCAACCAGCAACCGGATCTCTGGGATGCACAACTAGAGTTGGACATCGTCGAGATGCTGAAGGACGCTGTGAACTCCGAGCTGCAGTTCGCGGAAGACCTGCTCTCCGGCGGTGTCGCCGGACTGAGCGTGCGAGACATGCGCCAGTACCTCGAGTACGTCGCCGACTCACGCGTCGCGCGCCTGGGGATGAAGCCAATCTTCGGCAGCAGGAATCCCTTCGCCTTCATGGAGCTGCAGGACGTGCAGGAGCTGACCAACTTCTTTGAACGCCGCGTCTCTGCCTATCAGGTCGCGGTAGCGGGAGAGGTCGACTTTAGCCATGAGGATTTCTAAAACGGGTTGAATTGTTGAATGGTTGAATCGGAGGCCCTCTCGAACGAGAGGGCCTTTCTACTTGGGCCTTTATTTATATCCGCATGTGGCTGGGTGTGGAGCCCGCCACAATCACCATTCGACTATTCAACCGCGCACCGCGCGAAGGTCCCATGTTTCTAAAAGAAGAGTTCTGGGGAGACGTGAAACCGTTCGCTCAAGCGGCGAATGTGTTCTTTATTCAATTCGCGTTTGCCGCTTAAAACTTCTGAGACGATACTCGCAGTTCCGAAAACATCAACTAGGTCTTTCTGCAGCAGACCATGCTGTTCCATCAGAAACTGAATCGCCTCTACCGGTGACGCCTTTGGCAAGGCATAGTGCTTCTCTTCGAAGTCTTCGACGAGCAATGTCAAGAGGTCGGCAAGCTCACGTTCCTCGGCGGTCCATTTCTCAGAGCGCTGATCAAGCTCGTAGAGGGCGCCTGTAAAGAATGCATGCTCCTCTTCTGTGCGGATAACACGAGGCGGAATCTTAGCTAACAGTGCTGTATACGCGGGCGTTACTGCGATCGCGCTCATGATTTCCACCCTCCCCGGTCATACTCCGCATGTGTGAGCACATAGCGAATGTAAATACGGCCCGCCCGGTAGTTGATCTCCGTTATCAGTCGAAACTGATTCCCTTTGACGTTGAAGACGGTGTACTTTCCAACACCATCTGCAGAAGGGAACAATTTCCGAACCTCGTCCAGAGATTGCCACTCCGCGCGTTTGGCAATGCGATACCAGACATCCAGCGGTGCGCCAAGCCCGGCGTGCGTGGTCGAAGCTTCCAACAATGTCCGCCGGGTAATGACGTGCATGCTTATGTTTGATTAGATTCGCAATTTGCGAACTTCGCAAGCGATTTTCCATGTACACTTCCGGCATCACCGCTATGTCGAGTCTCCAGGACACTCTTATCCTCGAACAACAAATCGCGCGCCTGCAGGCGCTGCTCGAGGCCACGCGTCAGGTGCACTCCACCATCCAGGCGAGTGAGGTGCTGCAGCAGACCGCGCGTATCGTGGTGCGCGAGCTCGAGATGGAAGGAGCAGTCTTCCTGGCGCCGGACGGCACAGCAATGGCCAGCTACGGTGAAGCACCCGAATTGCCCTTCGATGGCTGTCCTCGGTTCGCCCTGCTCTCGAAGGAAGGCGCCAGTCTGGCTACGCTGATCGTCGCCACACCAAAGAATGCGGAGCTATCGCTGTACGAGCAGGACTTCCTCGAAGGCCTGGTGCTGCAGACCGCCGTTGCGTTGGAGAATGCGACCTTTCACGAACGCAATCTGCAGTGGGCTCGCGTGCAGCAGGATCTGGACGCTGCACGGCAGATCCAGCGCTCGCTGCTTCCCAAGGCCATGCCGCAGATTCCTGGCTTCACCATCGCTGCGCGTTCCACCACCTGCTACGAGGTGGGCGGCGATTATTTGGACACCATCGAACTGCCCGACGGCTCGCACCTGATGGTGGTTGCCGATGTCGCCGGCAAGGGACTTGCCTCCGCCATCGTGGCCACCAGCTTCCGTGCCGCCTTCCGGTCGCTGGCTAGCCGCGCGGTGTCTCTCGCCGAAATGGCGGCACAGGTGGGCCAGCAGCACTACGATGAAGGCAGTGAAGCGCGCCGTCGCTATGTAACGGCGATTCTGCTAAGGCTCGATCCGAGGACCGGCGAGGGAGAGATCGTGAACTGCGGCCATAATCCCGGTATTCTTCTGGAGCCGGATGGCAGCCTGCGCATGATCGAGGCCTCCGGACCTCCGCTGGGAATGTTGCCCGGCATGACTTATACGGCGGAGCCAATCCACGTTTCCGCAGGCGCCCGCGTGCTGCTTTATACCGACGGTCTGAGCGAGGTCTTCTGCGGGGACGATGAGTTTGGCAGCGAGCGGCTGGCGACAGCCTTTCAGCAGCTTGAGACCCGCGATCCGGAGGCGATGCTCGATGCGATCTGGGCGACGCTCGCCGCCTTTTCCAACAACGCACCACCAACCGATGACATGACCGGCCTGGCCCTCTGCCATCTTGAGGCAGCAACCGCATGAAGAACGGAAGCGCCGTCGAAGTAACCCTGCCCTCCGAGCTCGGCTTTGAAAAAGTAGCCATGAGCACGGCCGCCAGCATGGCCCAGTTGATGGGCTTTAGTCCCGACCGCATTGAAGACCTGAAGACGGCCGTTGCCGAGGCCTGTATCAATGCGATCGAGCACGGCAATCAGATGAACGACACGCTCTCCGTGGGAGTGATTCTGTCACCCGGCGAAGACCACCTTGAGATCAAGGTCATTGATGATGGAGCAGGCATGACACAACAACCAGCACCACCCGATATCGACCGCAAGATGGCTGGCGAAGAGGATCCCCGCGGCATGGGCATCTTTCTGATTCAGTCACTGGTCGATGAGGCCGAATGGCACCAGGGACCGCCGGGAAAGAGCTTCGTACGGCTGGTGATCCGCCTCGACAAGGAGAAGAATTAGCAATGCAGGCCCCGACTAAAGTTGCGACGAGGACAGCGACCGCTGCCTCCGGAGCTCCGGTGACCATCCTCGCCTTTGCAGGCGATATTGCCTCCACTTCCAAGGAGCCCATCCTTGAGGCGTACGGAGCTACCGATGGGCAGAAGCTCCTGCTGGACTTCTCCGGAACCGAGTATGTGAACTCCTCCGGCATCGCCATCATCATTCAGTTGCTGCTCGATGCCACTAAGACCGGCGGCCGGACCGTCGGCATCTTCGGCCTGACACCGCACTTTCAGAAGGTCTTTACGATGGTGGGTATCGGCAAGTACGCCACGCTCTCACCGGATGAAGCAACAGCCCTGGGCTTGCTCTAAGGACTTGACCGATATGCCGCGCCGATCTTTCCTCGCGATTCTGCTGTTGCTGAGTATGACGGCGCTGCGCGCACAGACATCTGTTCCAACACCCGATGCCGTCGACCCCGCGCATCTGACGTGGACTGGCATGGACCGGCCGCTAAACATCTCCTCGTTCTGGTTTACCAACTCCACCCAGGACGAACCTGCCTTCGCTCAGCCCGGCTATGACGACTCGCACTGGCGGCCGCGCAAACGTAGTGACACGCTACGCTCCTATTGGCAGCGGCCGTCACACGTGGTCTGGTACCGCGCTCATATCGAAGCGCCTGCGGGGATCAAGGATCTTGCCGTCAGCATCAACGGCATCCATGGCCCGTTTGAGTTGTATGCAAACGGGCGTCGCGTTGGTGGCGCCGGCAGAATCGGCGATCCGGGAGTCTTTGGCGACATGGTTCCCATCGTCTATCCGCTGCCCGCAGATATCGCACCGGATGGCCACCTGGTGCTTGCTCTGCGCACCGGCATTCTATTCACCAAAGATTCGCAACAGGGTGGCATCAGCACCGACTCATCCCTGCTTTTGGGTGCAGCCGCACACATCAACGACACGCGTTCCCTCTCCATCTTCGAGAGCCTGGCCAGCAATTACACCAACCTGGTAATCGCATGCATCGCCGGCATCGTCGCCCTGGGACTCTATCTCTCAGCGCGTGGACGGGAGTACCTCGACCTCACGCTGAGCTACATCACGCTGGCTGTCTACAACATGCTCGAGATGTGGGAGTTCACAAGGGCGATTCAGCGCAGTGGCTTTGCCCTGCTGCTCACGACGCTGCTTGCTACTGCTCCGGTTATCTTCAATCTTGAATTCATCCGCCGCATTCTGGGACGGCCGCGATGGAAGCTCTTCGGAATCATCCAGGTTCTGCTGCTGGTCAATGGCGTCGTCATACAGAACCTTTTTGTGCTCGCGCCCCAGATATTTTCTTTCCTGGTCCAGGGACTCTTCCCAACCGTTCTTGCGATCGGCACCTATGCACTTCTCGACTTCGTCGTTCCGGTGATCATCTATCGCGCATGGCGCCGTGGAAATCGCGATGCTGGTCTGCTTCTGGTCGCCGTGCTGCCATCGTCCGTGCTGGTTCTTGCGCAGATTACGCGAAGCGTCCTCGTCCTCACGAAAGTGATCGCGGGCGGCAGCAATCCTCTGGAACGGGTTCCCGGCATCACCTTCAATATCGGTTGGTCTGAAGTCACGTCCTTCTTCGCCAGCATTGTGCTGCTGCTCTTCATGGTGCTGCGCACCATCCGTCTGGCACGCGAGAGGGCTGAGCTCTCCGCCGAGATTGCAGCCGCGCACAACGTACAAACGCTGCTGCTGGCGCGCTCCACGCAACCGACACCGGGATTCGCGGTCGAGACAGCTTATCGTCCAGCCTCAGAGGTCGGTGGCGACTTCTTCCTGATCTCCCCGGGGCAGGATGGCTCGCTCTTTGCCATCGTCGGCGACGTCTCCGGCAAAGGCATGCAGGCTGCGTTGCGTGTTTCGCTGATTCTGGGCGCGCTGCACCGCGAGAGCTCGCGTGAGCCGTCGCTGGTGCTGCAGAACCTGAACAATGCACTGCTCTCACAAGGTGACATCGGTTTCACCACCGCCTGTGCCTTGCTGGTGGAAAAAGACGGGCGCTTCCGGTACGCGAATGCGGGCCACCTGAATCCCTATCTCGACGGAGAGGAGTTGCCGAGCGCCGGAGCTCTTCCGCTCGGCATCAGCCCTGAGGCGGAGTACGACACCGAACAGGGACACTTGGCCACACGGCAACGGCTGGTGCTGCTGAGCGACGGCGTGCCGGAGGCGCGCTCGGCCACAGGCGATCTTTATGGCTTCGACAAGCTGGTGACGCTGACACGTCTGCCGGCCAGCGATATCGCCGAGGTGGCGCACGCCTTTGGACAGACAGACGACATTACGGTGCTGGCGTTGGCGTTGGCGTAGTTTTGTTGTCATCCTTGAGCTGCACAGAACCCGCTGCCCCATTCTTTGCGCAGCAAAGGGTGGGGTATCGCGCTGCGCGCGACCGCTTTTTCCTATTCTGTCCGCAAATACATCGCTCTGATCCGACTGGACGTACGCTGAACCCCCAAAACCACAAAGACGGTCTCGCTTCGCTCGATACCGCACCCTTTCGCTAGCGCGAAAGGGTGCGGCAACGGACGGATCGCCTCAACCCGCAGATAAGCCCGTGCCCGCTCACACATAAACCACGCAATCGCGATAGCATACATAGCTGGTATGAGTGAAAAACGCTGGGTCCTTTTGATCGCCTCCGAGGTTGGCGGCACCGAATCTGTATCCGACCGCGCCATGGGGCGTCTGGTCGAAGCCATCTCCGACGAAGGCTATGACGTCGTTCGTACGACGACGCCCGAAGATGGTCTCTCGCTGGTCATCTCGGACCCCTCCTACTCCGCCGTTCTGCTGGACTGGGATCTCGAAGGCGACAGTCAGTTCGAGGAGCGCGAGGCTGTACAAATTCTGCGCGCGGTACGCCGCCACAACAAGAAGATTCCGATCTTCCTCATCGCCGACCGCACCCTGGTCAGCGAGCTGCCAATCGAAGTCGTGAAGCAGGTGCACGAGTACATCCACCTCTTCGGCGACACGCCGGCCTTCATCGCCAACCGTGTCGACTTCGCGGTCGAGCGCTACCACGAGACCCTGCTGCCGCCCTACTTCCGCGAGTTGAAGAAGTACACCGACCAGGGCGCCTATAGCTGGGACGCGCCCGGCCACATGGGCGGCGTGGCCTTCCTGAAACATCCCATCGGCATGGAGTTTCACCGCTTTTTCGGCGAGAACCTCATGCGCTCGGACCTCGGCATCTCCACCGCTCCGCTGGGAAGCTGGCTCGACCATCTTGGACCTCCGGGCGACGCCGAGCGCAACGCAGCCCGTATCTTCGGTGCGGACTGGACCTTCTTTGTCCTGGGCGGCTCGTCGAACTCCAACCAGATTGTCGGTCACGGCGTCATCGCGCAGGACGATATCGTCCTTGCCGACGCCAACTGTCACAAGTCGATCTGCCACTCACTGACCGTCACCGGAGCTCGGCCCGTCTACTTCAAGCCGACGCGCAACGGCTACGGCATGATCGGCCTGGT
>JAEKKE010000490.1 GCA_019510535.1 Acidobacteriota bacterium | reverse complement strand
AGATGGTGATGCCTGGCGATAACGTCAGCCTGGAAGTAACGCTGCACACGCCGGTAGCCATGGAGAAGGGTCTCCGCTTCGCGATCCGTGAGGGCGGCCGCACCGTCGGTGCAGGCGCCATCGCTGAGATCGTCAAGTAGTCCTGCGCGGACGGCGAAAGACGCGCTTTGCGCGTAAGTGCCTGACGCGCTCATCAACAACAGCGGCGAGCTTCGGCTCGCCGCTGTTGTTTTTTGCTAGGACTTCCCTGTTTCGTCAGCTGAACGATCAGAATTGAACGGCGTCTCTAGAGCTCTAGTGGACGCTTTCGTCAGTGCTCTCTGCGTCGTGATGATGCTCCTCGTCCTCCTCTTCATCAGGATCAAAGCCGTCAGGAAAAAGATCGGTGTCGAGCTCGTAGGTGTTGATCTCAAAACAGTCCGGAAACGCTGAGAAACCCTGCTTCGAGGTAAGGCGCTCGATGGCAGCCTGTGCCTGTTCTTCCGAAGTGTAAAAGCCGGCGATCAGAAGGTCGCCTTCGGGACGGATGTGATAGAGCACATACACGTTAGAGGTCATGCGTGCATGGTGCCGAAAAAAGACGGTTGGAAGCAAGCATTTGTCACAGGTGCCCTTCCCCAATCAGTAGCTTTCGTGGATAATAGTCCAAGAACGATCAGCGAGATCATCAAGTAGTTGCAAGCTTTCAGGCTCTCAGTTAAGACCGAGGGCTGAAGGCTGCAAACTGAAGGGATTTGAAATGCGGGAAATTGTCACATTGCAGTGTACTGAGTGCAAGGAGCGGAATTACTCCACTACGAAGAACAAGAAGACGACCACAGGCCGTCTCGAGTTCAAGAAGTTCTGTAATCGCTGCCGCAAGCACCAGCCACACAAGGAAACGAAGTAGTTAAAGCAGTGTTCAGTTATCAGTCTTCAGTTGCCAGTAACTGCTTGCACATGGCATTAACTGAGAACTGAAAACTGGCAACTGAAAACTGTTCTTAGGGGCGTAAGCTCAACGGTTAAACTGTCGGTCTCCAAAACCGAACTTGGGGGTTCGAATCCCTCCGCCCCTGCCAAAGATTCGAGAAGGTACATTTATGGCCAAGGCGGTTGCAGTGGCAGAAGAGCAGAACCAGGGAATGCAGGTTTGGAAGTCCCAGCCGGCAAAGCTGAGCGGCTTTCTCAAGGACGTGCGCAACGAGTTGAAGAAGGTGGTCTCGCCCTCGCCGACCGAGGTCCGCTCGACCACGATCGTCGTGATCGTAACCGTGTTTGTCTTTGCCTTCTACTTCTGGATTGTGGACAACGTCATTGGCAGGGCCATTGAAGTCGTCCTGGATAAGCTGACCTCGCACTAAATATTTCCCCACACTCTGAAGAAGGCATCCATGTCAGAAGAACTGAACCCGGCAGGCAGCAGCAACGACGGTGGTGAGCAGGTTCCCGCCGCGGAGCTCGCGCCTCCGACGAATGAAAACTTCAAGTGGTACATCATCCACGCCTACTCCGGCTTTGAGCGCAAGGTGCGCGAGTCCATTGAGAGCCGTGTGCAGGCCTTCGGTCTGCAGAACAAGATCGGCCGCGTGATGATTCCTACGGAGCCCGTAACTGAGCTCCGCAACGGTAAGAAGTACACCATCGAGCGCGTCTTCCTGCCCGGCTATGTGCTGGTGGAGATGGATCTCGATAACGACCTGTGGCACATCATCAAGAACACGCCGCGGGTTACGGGCTTTCTGGGTACCGGTGACAAGCCGGTGGCGCTAAGCGAAGAAGAAGTAAGCTCGATTCTCTTCCGCGCCGATGTCTCCAAGGAGAAGCCCAAGCTCAAGGTCAAGTTCGACAAGGGCGAGCAGGTACGCATCACCGAAGGGCCGTTTGCGAACTTCAACGGCACGGTGGACGACGTCAACGAGGACAAGCAGACGCTCAAGGTCATGGTTTCGATCTTCGGCCGCGCAACCCCGGTCGAGATCGAGTTCTCCAAGGTCGACAAGATCGTCTAGCACGAAGGGTTTTGCCTGGTGTCTTCTACCACTGGGCCGCGCTGGCGGCGGGGGCTTCACCCGCGGCAGTCAGCATGGAAGTGAAATCTACGTCTGCGCCGAGCGCAGACACGAAGGACAAGCAACATGGCACCGAAAAAGGTTCAAGGATACGTCAAGCTGCAGGTTGAGGCCGGTAAGGCCAACCCGGCGCCGCCGATCGGCCCCGCCCTCGGTCAGGCGCAGGTCAACATCATGGAGTTCTGCAAGCAGTTCAACGCCCGCACGCAGAATAAAGAACTCGCCGGAATGACTATTCCGGTCGTCATCACGGTTTACGCTGACCGTTCGTTCACTTTCGAGACCAAGACGCCCCCCGCCGCTAATCTTCTGAAGAAGGCTGCTGGTATTCAGAAGGGCGCCGGCGCGCCGAACAAGGACAAGGTCGGTAAGGTAACCGAGGCCCAGGTTCGGGAGATCGCTATCCAGAAGATGCCTGACCTGAACGCCGCGTCCGTTGAAACCGCGATCAAGTCGATCAAGGGTACGGCTCGCTCGATGGGTATCGAAGTCGTCGGCTAAGAAATTTTCTTGCACTCTCGCAAGCACGGAGCGCCCTTGGGCGCTCCGTTTTCTTTGCGTGGCAAACCCGGAAGAGCATTTTCCCTATAGGTGGAATGTAGAGCTTCTTCATCCACGGGCGTTTTCCGTAATGAAAACGCCGCTGCATACCCTTCCGGGATACCCAGCAACGGGAAAATGCTCTAGGCTTGGCGGCATGTCCCGCAGATCGATTGTCGTCACCGGAGCCTCCAGCGGCATTGGCCTGGCTACCGTAAGAGCCCTGACCGGACATGGATTCCATGTCTTTGGCACCGTCCGCCGGCAGGAAGATTTCCACATGCTGCAATCCGAGTGCACTCCCCTGCTGATGGATGTCACGGATGAGGCCTCTATTCAGCGAGCCTTTGAGGACGTCCGCTCCGCACTTGGAGGAGAAACTCTGGCTGGGCTGGTCAACAACGCCGGCATCGCCGTACATGGCCCACTTGCCTATCTGCCGATCGATGACTTCCGGCGTCAGCTCGAGGTGAATCTGGTGGCGCCGGTTCGCCTGAGCCAGGTCTTTGCTCCCTTGCTTGGTTCTGACCGCAGCCGTACAGGGCCGCCTGGGCGCATCGTGAATGTCAGCTCCGTCTCCGGGAAGCTGGCTTCGCCCTTCCTTGGCGCCTATGCTGCATCCAAGTTTGGGCTGGAGGCGATTTCAGAATCGATGCGGCGCGAACTTTTGCTGCATGGCATCGACGTGATCGTGGTGGCTCCGGGCGCCGTCGCGACACCCATCTGGGACAAAGCAGAGGCCATTGGTATCGAACAGTTTCGTCAAACCGAATACGCTACGGCGCTGAAGCGTTTTGCACAGATTTTCCTCACTCAGGGAAGACAGGGATTCCCTCCTGAGCGAGTGGGCAAGGTGATCCTGGCAGCGCTCACAACCTCAAGACCGAAGGCCAGGTACGCGGTGGTGCCTCATCGATTTCGGGGCTGGAT
>JAEKKE010000191.1 GCA_019510535.1 Acidobacteriota bacterium | reverse complement strand
GGAAGACTCTTCCCCTTTTCTAATCGGAAAGTGTCGTAAGGTAGAGGGGACCACTCGTTAGTCTTTTGAAAGACGTTGAGTTTCTGCCTAATGCTCAACTATCACACCCTCTTCATCTGCGATGTCGTCACGGGTGCCGTCTATGCGGGCGCCATGACCCTTCTCGCGCTGCAACATCCGCAGCTGCGATCCCATCGTTGGTTCACCGCGGCGGTGCTGTTCGGTCTGCTGCGGAACGCACTTCTGGGGACGATCGGCACCCTTCCCCTTGTTCTGAGTATTCTGCTGTCTTCGCTGTGCAATATCACCAGCTTTTTCTGCATCCATATGGGGTTCCGGTGGGCGATTGTGCGTAGGCCGCTGCAGAGCAGATTTTGGCCGACCGTGCTGGCGGTGGAGATGCTGACCTACTTGACCCTGTTTCTCTCCGGCTTCTCGCACATCTTCGTTTTCAACATTACCCCGATCTTCGTCCTCTGCGTTCTTTCGATCCAGGTGCTGCGGCGCAACCAGGATCCCGATAGGCGGACGGTGGTGCGGGCTGGCATTACGGTTCTGGTGGCGCACCTCATACTCATTTCCATCCGCACGCCGATGGTGCTCTTTCGGTACGACGTCAACACCACCGATCACTTCCGCCCCGCGCAGGAGGATCCCTTCTGGCTCGCCACGCTGGGCGCCATGATGTGTGTTGCGGCCTGCTTCTTCGTGGTCTATCTCTGGTTCTTCGAGCGCGAGATGAACCGCGCGCTTCGCCTGCAGGTGCGGACCGATGCCCGTACCGGTGTGTTAAATGTCCGTGCCATGGAAGATGAAGCCGAGCGTGAGGTGCTGCGCGCCGCCCGCAAGCGCACAACGCTCAGTGTGCTGGCGATTGATATCGACCTCTTCAAGCAGATCAATGACACGTACGGACACGCCGCCGGCGATATTGCCCTGAAGAAGGTCGCCGAGCGGATGCAGTCGTTGATCCGCGGTGGCGATGTGCTCGCGCGTACCGGCGGCGAAGAGTTTACGATCCTCCTCCCGGAGACCAGCCTCACCGCTGCGCAGGAGATCGCGGAGCGCCTGCGCTCCAGCATTGCCGCACTCGATATCGCGACCGAGACGGCGGCAGTGCATCTGACAATCAGCATCGGAATCACAATGCACCTGGGCGAAGGTGACGCCTGGCCGCTCATGAATCGCCGCGCCGATGTCGCACTCTACCGCGCGAAACGCGCAGGCCGGAACTGTGTCGCTGTCTGCATGGAAAAGAACTGGGCTCCCACACCGCTGCCCGGAGTCGTGGAACTGCGCACTGAAGAAGTTCGTAGGTAAGTCTGAATCCGTGAGCGTCATTCGTTGTCACGACGATACCGTCTCCACTCATGTACATCAGCATGTAACTGTCATAGATGGCGGCTCCCCGTGATCAAAGAATGGATGCGCAGGTTGCCCTGCCAGCTCGCTTCCGAGCCCCCAATGTTCATTGCCGTGGTACATCGCACCCTGAGCTTCCAGGGGAAATCCGAGGCCTGGACTTAACATCCATTGGGCACTCTTCTGATTCAAAACTTTCGGATGCCCGGAACCAGGAACGCGAAGCAACATACAGACCTCCGCGACTTCGCCATCATAAGAAGCCCTCCCTTCCAGAGTCCTGAAAGCTCGCGAAGATGTCTACGTAATGTATGTCTACTCCGTTCGTAGGGCTTGCATTGGCTCAACGCTGGAAGCGCGGCGGGCAGGGAGGGCGCTGGCTACGAGGGCGCTGAAGATGAGGACTCCGCAGGCGGCAAGGATTGTGCGGATGTCGTAGCCGTTGACTTGGTAGAGCTGTGACTGGAGAAGGCGTCCGGCGAGGAGGGCGGCAGGGATGCCAAGCAGGAGGCCGATAGCTATCTGGGTGGCGGCTCCGTGAAGGATGAGGCGGACGACGCTGGCGCGGTCGGCGCCGAGTGCCATACGCAGGCCAATCTCGGGGATGCGGCGGGCGACACCGTAGGCGGTCACTCCATAGAGGCCGATGGAGGCGAGGATGAGCGCGACGGCACCGAAGATGGCGGTTAGGCGGACGACGAGGGTCTGGCCTGTGAAGTAGTTGCTGACCTGCTCGTCGTAGGTGACGAGGTAGGAGATGGCGATGTCAGGATTCACCTGTTGTATGGCGCGGCGTACGGCAGCGGTAGCAGCAGCGGCGTCACCGTCGTAGCGAACCACTATTCTCGAAGCGAAGTGCGCGAACTGCTCGTTCTTCGTATGTTGATCGCGAATTCCCTGGGGGGCGTTGAGGCTCTGGTAATCCGCGGTCTGCGAGAGAGGCATGAAGAACATGGGGCGTGTGGGTTGAGAGGGATCGCCGTACTTGGAGTCGTCGACGATACCGACGATCTCGTACTCGGTTGTCATGCGCGGATCGGGGCCGAAGAGACTCCCTATGGGATTTTTGCCCTTGAGAAATTTATCGACAAAGGTTCTGTTGACGACCGCGACGTGGCGGCTGGCCGATGTGTCTTCGTCAGTGAAGGTGCGTCCCTGAAGCACTCGGGTTCCCACTGCGTTGAAGAAACGCTGCGAGACGAAGGAAAAGCTGGCGAGCATCCTGGCGCCGGGATCCCCACCGTCGAGAGCTATGGCGGTGTTCCAGTTGTTGTAGGACATGGGGCTGTAGGTGGCCCATGCAGCGTCATGCAGGTTGTGGGCATCGGCGAATGACTGGTCGAACTGACGGTAGAGGTTGTCGAGCTGGTCGTAACGTATGCCTGCGGCTTGAAGATCGACGAAGGCGATGAGGCGACCATGGGTCTCAAAGCGGAGGTCCTGATGCTGAAGCCGCTGCAGGCTAAGGATGAGAAGGCCGGAGGTGCTGAGAAGAGCGACAGAGAGCGCGGCCTGAACAATGACGAGAGCGCGCTGTAGTCCACTGATGTTGCCAGTGGCGCGATTGGCTCCGTGCAAAGCTTCGGCAGGGTTGAGGCGCGAGGCCATGAGTGCGGGGGCGATGCCAAAGATGATTCCGGTAAGTGCGGAGACGCCGAGGGTGAAGAGGAGAACAGGCAGAGAGGGTGATGCGCTGAGCGGATCGACGGTGACGCCTTTCATTACGATGGCGAGGATGGCTTTGACTCCGGCGTAGGCGACGAAGAGTCCGAGAGCGCCGCCGAAGACAGCGAGGGTGATGGACTCGACGAGCATTTCGCGGACGAGGCGCGAGCGGGAGGCACCGAGGGCGCTGCGGACGCTGAGTTCCTGACGGCGGGCGACGCCGCGGACGAGCATGAGATTTGCAAGATTGGCGCAGGCGATGACGAGGACGAAGGCAGCGATGAGTTGCAGCATGGTGAGACTCTTCTCGTACTCGTCACGTAGGTTGTTGATACCGCTGGCTGCGGGTGCGAGCTCGGTGGTCTGTTTTGCGATCTCGGTTTCGGGGTCGTTTGAAGCGGGGTCGCGGTGTGCGCGAATCCAGTGGAGAAGCTCTACGCGTATGGCGTTCTCGGCGGGAGCGACGTTCTTTGGATTGGTGATGCGCGCGACAAGATCGAGCCAATGATCGTTCGGCTGGCGAAGGAGCTGACGGGTCTGGTTGAACTCAGGTTCCAGGCTGAGCGCCAACCATACACCTGCGGGGTCGCCGTCGTTGCGCTCGCCGAGGAAGTTTTCGGCGGTGATGCCGACGATGGTGACAGGATTACCGCTGAGCATGACGTTGGAGCCGACGAGAGTGGGGTCGCTCGAGAACTTCGATTGCCAAATGGCGTGGCTGATGACGCCGACGGGCGGCGCGCCTTCGCGATCGTCTTCAGGTGTGAGCAGGCGGCCGGCGAAGGGCTTTACGCCCATAACGGTGTAATAGTTTCCGGAGACGAAGCGAACCTCGAGGACCTGACCGGTGGAGTCACCTTTGCGACGGGAGCTGACGGTCACGGAGCCGGCCTGAACGGCGGCGAGGCCATCGAGCCCCGGAGTCTCATCGCGCAGGCTGCGGTAGAGGTCATAAGAGAAGAGACGCCAATGCCCCTGCTGGCTTCCGTCGACGCAGCACTCGATCTCCTTTCCGACCTTGTAGAGCTGCTCGGGGTGCTCGACGGGCATGGAGCGAAGGATGACCTGGTAGGTGAGGGTGAAGATGGCCGTGGTGGCTCCGATGCCGAGGGCAAGCGTGGCGAGCGCGGTGAGAGTGAAGCCGGGTGCGCGGCGTAGCCGGCGAAGTCCGTGGCGCAGGTCCTGAAGGATCGTTTCCATCGTGGTCTCTTTCTCCCGTCGCAATCGAATACGGCACGAAGAGTGCCGCAGTTCCAGGATGAGCAAATAGGATGAGCAAATAGAAGACCATCGGAATGGTTCGGATGATATGGAATATCAGCAACTTATGCGGTGTTGGCGAAAGAATGAGCGCTGTAATCGTCCGATTCCGTAAACTGACGTCCGGTATTGGACAGGAAGACGTGAGGGGTTTTCGTTCGATACGATCAGGACGGCGATCTTGACCTGGCAACGGCCGGAAAGCTGGGCGTTCATGTCTTTGAGAATCTCAAGGTGAACGAGATAAAGAAGGCCGCACGAGAGGATATGCAGCCCATCAATCGCGCGTGGCCGTTTCCTGGCGAAGGAGCTGAAGTACCACAGGAAGATGGGCCGGCAGTTCCAAAGTAGCCGGCTGCTGATAAGTACTTAGCTCCTTATCGGAACGAGGTGGAGCGGCACGGAATCGAAGTCTGCCGTAACGATCTGCGTGCCGATTGTAGCCGTACCGTTGACAGAGAGGGCGATGCGATTGAACACAGGATCAGCAGCTGCTCCGTGCTGGGCAAACGCAAAACTCCCGCTCAATAAGACAATCACAACGATCCTTGACCTCATAGTTCACCCTTTAGCTTTGGAAGACTCAACATTCTTCCCCAAAGTCTGATAGGTGGACGATTGTGACGCAGTCCCAGATCATTTGGCTATGTACACCAGACCCACTTCGCTCGGTTTCCCCATTACGGAATCTCGAAAGTCATATTACCGCCTCGGTGACATAAGTGACCGAGGACAGGGGAGGCTCGCCAACCGTGCCACCCTCAGCAAGGGCAGGTAAGTCTATTTTCGATCCGCGTTCAGCCGATCGATTACGCGTTTCAGCTCTTCGAGCTTCTTCCCGGCTTCGCCAAGTTTGCCTTCCGCAGTCAGCCGCTGGTAGTCCGTGAGATCCTTGCCGGCCTCTGCGATGAGTGAACGCAGGTCCGGCGTGAGCGACGCTCGCGATGGTTGTGGCGCTTCTGCGGTACGCGGAGACGAGACTTCTCCGCCGTAGAGTGACGCTAACGCTGCCTCAAATGTTGGACCGTACGCAAGCCGGTCCTGCAGGGCGAGCACCACAAGCCGCAATTCCGGCATGGGGCTTTGCTGTGCTTGGAGATAAATCGGCTCCGCATAGAGCAGTGCGCGCCCTGAGGGGATGACCAGCAGGTTTCCGCGCAGCACGTGAGATCCTTGCTGATTCCACAGCGTCAATTGTCCGGACAGCTGCGCGTTCTGATCGATGCGCGACTCAATCTGCTGCGGGCCGTCAACCAGCTTTGTTTTTGGAAAGTCATATACCACCGATGTCCCATAGTGTGTGCCATCGCAACGCCCAGCGATCCACCCGATCAGATTGTTCCGCCTAGCGGGCGTGAAGGGGAGGATTTCTACGAATTCCACGCCGGTTTCTCCCGGCAGTTTCATCAGGACGAAGTTCGGCTGCATCGGTTGTTTCGTTTGCTCTCCGTTGTTGCCAAGGCCAGTTTCGGTGGCGACTGTCCAGAGATCCTCGCGATTGAAGAAGACCACTGGATTCGTCATGTGATACAGGCCGTATACCTCCGACTGCAATTTGAATAGTAGCTCGGGGTAGCGCACATGTTTCCGCAGCCCCGCGGGCATCAATTCAGCATCCTTGAACAGGCGGGGAAAGATGCGGCGGTAGGTCGCCAGGATCGGGTCTTTAGTATCGAAGACGTAAAACGTCGTGGTCCCGTCGTAGGCATCAATCACTACCTTGACACTGTTCCGCATGTAGTTGATGGAACGACCGTCGACAGTGTAATGGCTTGAGTATGGATAGCTGTCCGACGTCGTAAACGCATCCATCATCCAGGAAAGCCGGCCATTTTCATCGACCACGATGTAGGGATCCCGATCGAACGTCAGGAAGGGCGCTAAGGACGCGACGCGGTCGCGTACGTTGCGTCGCATCAGGAGGCGGCTCTGTGCGTTGACGTCGTCACTGAACGGCAGCTTTGCGAGATCGCCGCGGTCAAGAGCGAGGATGATTCGGCGCAAGAAGCCGCCCAACGCGATACCGCCGTGGCCTTGGTAGGAGGTGAGGCTATTGGTCTGGCCTTGCGGGTAGTCGAACTCCTGCTGCCTTGTCTTGACGTACACGTCGGTGTCGGTCAGTTCGCCAAAATAGATCTCTGGTCGTGATACGGAGAGACTGGGCGCGGTACTCTGGACCGGCATATTGCTCAGCAGGAGCATCGGCAGTCCTTCCGGCGTGAACCCATTTACAGGGTTCATGGTTATTCCATAACCGTGTGTGTAAACCAGCTTCTCGTTGATCCAGTTTCGACTGCTCTCGGGAAGCTTCTCGACGTTCAGTTCGCGGGTTGCAAGCATCACCTGGCGCAGGGCGCCGTCGAGTTCGTAGCGATCGATGTCGATGTCTGGAAAGTCATAGTAGGTGCGAATCTCCTGAACCTGACGCAGGGTGTCCTGCAATGCGCGCCAGTCCCAGAGACGGATGTTCTGGAGCGTGGCCTGATTGTTCGCCGGCTCGGTTGCTTCGACGGAGGTCTCGGCAGGAAACTCGCGTCGCAAGAACCGATCCAGGCCATATGCCTGCCGCGTCAACTCTATGTTGTGAACGATATAGGGCTGCTCACGAACAAGCTCGTTTGGCTTAACCACAAAGTTGCCGACGTACCAGCTGACCACTCCGAGCACGGCATAACAGAGTGCCGCAGGAAAGATTGCAGCTACGAGCCATTTCCCGCGTGGCTGCCGCCAAGCATTGACGGCTGCGATCACCGCTCCGAGGACAAGCGCTGCACAGACGATAAGAAGCCCAGTGAGCATGACATGCGCGTCCGTGTAGGTTACGCCCTCGAAGATGGTGTGATGTTCGAGCAATCGGTCGAATCGATCAACATAAACATTGATCGCGAGAACGAACAGCAGACACGAGGTCGCGATGGAGAGCGCGCGCCAGGGCGAGGAGACAAAGCTGTTGCGTCCCTTGTAGAGCGAACGAGCTCCACTCGTGACCAGCAGAAACAAGACCGCAAGTGCAGTGGTGATAACGGAGAGCGTAAGCAGCCAGTTAACGATGAGGTGCCACGCGGGAAGTGTGAACAAAAAGAAGGCGATCGGCTTGCCAAAGATCGGATCTGCGGCGCTGCTCGCAGCGGGCGATGCGTACCAGAACAGCGCCAACGCGGGCCATTCGTGCATGATCGCCGCACCGGTAACCCCGGCAATGAGTAGCGCGGCGCAGAAGGCGATGACACGCAGGGCGGACTCGACGGAGAGATTCACCGGCTGTCCTGCGATAACGATCTCGTGATCGCTTGGCAGATCGGCTCGATGAGCCCGCTTCAGAGCCCAAAATGCACCGTAGAGAATGAGAAATGTTGCGACAGTAAAGACCACGAAGATGCCGCACTGCAATCTCCATGTCGTCCAGAACACGTCTCCGTAGCCGAGCGATCGGAACCAGAGCAGATCGACCCAGTACGATAACGCAGTGCGGCCTCCGAACAGTATTGCGACGAGGAGGACGATAAGGAGAACGATTCTGACAGGACGGCTCCGCAGCTGTTTTTGCTTTGGCCTTTCGATGAATCCATACAGATCTCGTTTGCCGCTTTGCCCGTCATTCATAATGTGGAAAATTGTACAGAAATCGACGCAGCCCCAAGCCTGGCCTCATCACCCATTTAGCACCTCAAATTGACGAATTCAGGGCAATGCACTCATCGAACTCTTCAGATCGATCTGTGATTTCGGCCGTGTCCACGCTTTTGAAGTGGCGACGGCCAACGCCCTCATCGAATGACAGGGGCGACTGATCCACCTCGCACCATTGATAGGGGAAATGGCAAAAACGGTCAAATTCACGAGGGCTCTCCAGCATGCCGTGATAGAGTGGGAGACCTCCCCGAAGTAAGCTTTGGAGGATCGTCACCTGATGAGCAGTTCTGTCCCCGGCGCCGTAGAGACTTCCGAGCCCGGCTGTGACAAGCCAGCAGAGCGAATCACTCCTGAAGCATTTGGAATCGAGTCCGCAGCGATTGCGGGAATTGTCTTCCTCGCGTTCGCGGTCATGAAGATGGTCCGCCCGGCGCCAGCCTTCCCTCTGGACGACGCTTTCATAACTCTGCATTCGGCCCAGGTGCTGCACTCCGGCTCCGATCCGAACTTTCCCGGCGTGCACCCTCTCTACGGAATTACATGCGCGCCGTTTTTAGGGCTCGTCTATCTCCTTCTGTTTTTCCTGAAACCATTAGCGGCACTCGACATTGCCTGCTGGCTCGGCCTGCTCGCATACGCGCTCGGATTGCACTTCATGACACGAGTGCTGGGCCTCCCGACAACAACGAGAATCGCTGTTATAGCCCTCGGACTTCTTTGTTCCTTTGTTCCATATCAGCTACTGAACGGTCTTGAGACCTCCTGGGCGCTCGCTTCGGTCATATGGTTGCTTGCACTGGCAACGGGAAGCGGGGAGAAATGGCCATGGGCTGCCATCGCAGCCGGGCTTGCTGGCAGTATTCGGCCTGACCTGATCCCCCTGAGCTTCTTCGTCATGCTTCTATTGGTCATTAAGTGCTGGCGGCAGAAACAATATCAGCGAGCCATTCTTCTTTGTGTTATCGCTTCGATACCACTCGCCCTGACTGCTCTCTGGTACTACCGCTCAATCGGAACTGCATTTCCGCAGACCGGTGTCGCAAAGCACTATTTCTTCGCCGATCCCGATTACCTGTCTAAAAGAGCCTTATCAGTCGGGGCGCTGGCTCTCATGAGCTTCGCTTTCACGGTCGGTCCTATCTGCGTTGCGATTCCATATCTTTTTCGGTCATGGCTCGGAAAAGTCTGCCTGCTATTTACGGGCTTGTTTTTGGTGGCCATCTTTTTAGACTGGCCCGGCGCAATCGTCACCAACCGATTCCGCTATCCCGTCATTCTTGTACCGATTCTGATCTGGGCATTCGCATCTGGGAGAAAGGCTCGTCCCGCTCTCCTTATTTCACTGCTTTATTCAGCGCTCTTCGCCATCTTTGCCCTGCGCCTATATACGGATGACTGCCAATCTATGCAAAGCGCCGAAGAAGACATAGCCGCATGGTGCGAATACAACGTCCCTGCGAACTCCACCCTTCTCATTCATGACGCCGGATATATTGCATATCGCACTCACTTCCGGATCGTCGATATGGTCGGCCTCAAGACGCCTGCCGCAATACCCCTCAATCGAAAATTTACCTTCCCGAGCGCAGGCAGGCTCCGAAATATCACCGTCTCTCAACTGGCGGAGGAGAGCGGCAGTCGCTATCTCATCATTCACGAGCCTTTCTTCCCGACTCTTATACCTGATCTGCAACGTATCGGATGGCATCCAAAACTCATGCATCAGAACCAGTACTACAGCGTTTTTGTCCTAACGCAACCAACCCCAAACGCCAGCAATTAGGATTTTCCGAGATGCTGCGCCGCTCCAACTCGCCTTCGCACGAATGTCAGGTCAACGCCCGAGCTGGCTTCACCTACTTTTTCAGTCCATCGCGATAGGCCATCGCTTCGAGTTCCACACGAATCGCGTCGGCCACGGGAACAACAGGGCGAGCCTCAAATGTAAAAGCAGGCAGCATCGAACAGAACTTGTGCACTTCGAGCGGATCATCGCATTCCATCAACATATACCCGCCCCAGTCCCCCACGCGGATGACGAACGAATGGATCTTGAAATTAGCTGGCGCCTTCCATGGGCTGAAGACTTCCAGGATTCGCTTCTGTGCATTCTCGTACTCGATGGGCGAACCCTGCGAGCGTTCATTCCACGTGATCATATATTGCATGCAAATCAACCTCTCTTTCACCGGGGTCCAAGGTGCGGGCCTCTTGGTGGGCAAGGGTACTCTTGGGATATACGCGCGTCGAGTGATATTACGGAGAATTTCAAGGGATCGTCTTGATATACCTGCTTTTGCTGGATAGCGGGTGGATTACCACATGTCAAGGCACCCTGGAGCTGAGAATAGGACAGGGCGCTTGGAACTCGCGACTTGGCCACGCAAACAAAGCCCGCAGCACCACAGCAGGATTCCAGAACTCAAGGCAATTCGAGCAATTCGCACCGTCAAGACAT